>NZ_MNRT01000035.1:0-44284 GCF_001916075.1 Clostridium sp. 29_15 | reverse complement strand
TTAACTTAGGAGAAATTTTATGAAAAAAATCACACTTGCTGAAAATGCTGGATTTTGCTTTGGAGTTCAAAGAGCAGTAGAGGAAGCAATTAAAATTCAAAAGCAGTATAGTAAAAAAATATATACATTAGGACCTTTAATTCATAATAATGATGTTGTTAAATTTTTAGAAGAAAATAATATATATTCAGTAGAATTTGAGAACGTTGATATGCTAAAAGAAGGCGATGTAATAGTAATACGTTCCCATGGAGTAGGAAGTGAAGTTATAGAATCACTAAAAGCAAGAAATTTTATAGTGGTTAATGCAACTTGCCCTTACGTTACGAATATACAGAAGAAGGTTAATAAATATTCTTCTTTGGGATATAAAATTGTAATTTTAGGTGATAAAAAACATCCGGAAGTTGCGGGGATAAACGGTTGGTGTAACAATGAAGCAATAGTAACAAATAATGGTGAGTTTAATGAAGAACTTCCAAACAAAGTATGTGCAGTGTCACAAACTACTGAAAAAGAGGAAAATTGGAAAAATACTATTAACAATTTAACTCCACATGTTAAGGAACTTTTATCATTTAATACAATATGTTCAGCTACAGAAGTGAGACAAAAGAGTATTGATGAGCTTTCTAAAGTTAGTGATGCAGTTATTGTTGTAGGAGGAAAAAATAGTTCAAACACAACAAAGCTTTATGAAATAGCTAAAAGTAATTGTACAAATACTATACACATTGAAAATGTGAACGAATTACCAAAAGAATTTATTGAAAACGAATCATTCGAAAAAATTGGGATAACAGCTGGAGCATCAACTCCAGATTGGATTATAAAGGAAGTTATTGATAAGTTGGAGGGGAATAGAAAAATGGAAAATCAATTGGAGTTAATGAACGAAATGGATAGAAAATTTCGTATTGGAGATGAAGTAGAAGGTGAAATTTTATCTATAACTAATGATGTTGTAGTAATATCTTTAATAGGATATAAATCAGATGGTGTGATTCCATTTAAAGAACTTACATCAGCAGAAAAGCTTGAAGAAGTATTAAGCAATATCAAAGTTGGAGATATAATAAAGGCTAAAGTTATCAAATTAAAAAACGAAGATAACTATGTAGTTTTATCAAGACTTGAATTTGAAAAAGACGAAGCTTTAGGATACTTAGAAAAAGTATATGAAAACAAAGAAGAATTAACAATCAAAGTAACTGCTGCAAAAGAAAAAGGGTTAGTTGCATACTACAATGGTGTAAGAATATTTATACCATCTTCGCAAATTGATATTAAATATGTAGAAGATAAAGAAAGCCTAGTAGGAACAGAAATGGCTGTTAAGCTTATAGATTTTTCAAAAGAAAATCTTTCAAAAATTGTTGCTTCAAGAAAGATTCTTTTAGAAGAAGCTAAAGCTAAAAAGGAGGCTATAACTTGGGATTCTCTTCAAGTTGGTGATATTGTAAAAGCTGAAATTAAGAGATTCACAAATTTTGGTGCTTTTGCAGAAGTTGATGGTGTTGATGGTTTAATTCATTTATCACAAATTTCATGGAGTCACATAAAATCTTGTGAGGAAGTCTTAAAAATTGGTCAAATTGTAGATGTTAAGATTATAAACTTAGATAAAGAAACAAAGAAATTATCATTAAGTATTAAGGAACTAACTCCAGAACCATGGAGTGTTGTTGATGAAAAGTACAGCGAAGGCTCAGCTGTTTTAGGAAAGGTAGTTAGAATTAATGATTTTGGTGCTTTTGTTGAATTAGAGCCAGGTATAGATGGTTTAGTTCATATTTCAAAAATAAGCCACGATCATATAAAACATCCAAGTGAAGTTTTATCTATTGGTCAAGAAGTTAAATGTATAATACTAAGTATTGATAAAGAAAATAGAAAAATAGCACTTAGCATAAAAGATGCTGAATAAAACTTAGCCTTTATAAATTACAAGGTATTATTAAAAAAGATTACACATATTATTTCAGTGTAATCTTTTTGTCTTTGAATAAGTTAAGTGTTAGAAGGGATTGGCATGTTATCGTTAGAAAAGTTATCAAATAGTAATTTGGATAAATTTAAGAAATTAAGTGCAGAAAAGCTAAATTTTAAAACTTATGATAAAGATTTTTTTAAGTATTATGAAAGTGAAAGTTTTTTTTCAAAGATAATACTAAAAAAATTTGTGAAATTATTTGTTCATAATGAGAAAGTCATAGGTTATATTTGGTATAACATACCTTTCGAAAATCCCATTAAGGTGTGGTCTTTATATGTTAAACCATCATATTTAGAAATAGTTGATAAAGATATACTATGGGAGTTTGATAACGATATGCTTATTTATGAGGAGTTGAATAATGAAGCAATCAATAGTGTATTACGTAAGCTAGGTTTTTGTAAATATAGAGAAACATTTTTAATGAAACTTGTATTATTTGACCAAGATAAAAAAGGTAGTGAAAGATTATTTAAAAAGATAACAGAAGATAAAGATGTTCTTGAATATGCTTATAGCAATAGGTTTATACATCCTAATATAGCATTTAAAAGATTTAAAATAGGTAAAGATGAAAAGTTACGATGTGACTTGCAAAATGATATTTTTCATGATAAAATGCGAGCAGAAATTTATGTTTCAGACATTGAAAATGATATAAAGCAAGAATATTATATAGATGATCTCTCTATATTTTTGATGATGAATAATAGTGCTATTGGGTATGGACAAGTTATTTATAATAGGGGAAGATATACTGTTGTTAATTTTGGTATAGTTCCTGTTTTTAGGGGGAAGGGCTTTGGCGAATTATTATTAAATCATATTATTAATGAGTGTATTGACAGAAATATATTGGATTTATACATTAGAGTGGATAAAAATAATATTAAAGCCATAAATTTATATAATAAATGTGGATTTAAATATGAGTACTCCATAAATAACTGGAAAAGAGAAAAATAACAAAAATATATTTATTAAAAGTATACAGAACCCAAAAATCCTACTCTTTATTTTTTGCAAAAAGTTATGTTATAATACGTTATGATTTATATAAATTTTGGAGGAACAATAATGAGTAAAAATTTTGATATTAAAATATTAGATGAACTTAAAGAAAAAGATAATGTAAAAAAACACTTCTATATCGAAACTTGGGGATGCCAAATGAATGAAGAAGATTCTGAAAAATTATCTGGTATGCTTAAAAGAGTTGGATATACAAAAACTGAAAATAAGGAAGACGCAGGTATAATATTGTTTAATACTTGTTGTGTAAGAGAAAATGCCGAAAATAAGGTTTTTGGTAATTTAGGAAGTCTTAAGCATTTAAAGAAAGAAAATCCAGATTTAATTATAGGAATATGTGGATGTATGATGCAGCAAGAAGGTATGGCAGATAAAATTTTAAAAAAATTCCCATATGTAAATATTGTATTTGGTACACATAATGCATATAAATTCCCTGAATACTTAAATAGAGTTAAAACTGAAGGTGTTCAAATAAAAGAAATATTTAATAAAGAAACAGATATTGTTGAAGGACTTCCAATAGATAGAGAAAGTAATGTAAAAGCTTTCGTAACAATAATGTATGGCTGCAACAACTTCTGTACTTATTGTATAGTACCATATGTAAGAGGAAGAGAACGTTCAAGAAAGCCTGAAGATATTTTAAATGAGGTAAGGGAACTTGTTGCACAAGGTTATAAAGAAATAACTTTACTTGGTCAAAATGTAAACTCATATGGTAAAGGATTAGAAGAAGAAGTTGATTTTGCAAAACTTTTAAGAATGATTAATGAAATAGAAGGATTAGAAAGAGTTAGATTTATGACATCTCATCCTAAAGACCTTACACATGATGTAATAATGGCTATTAAAGAATGTGATAAGTTATGCGAACAAATTCATTTACCAGTACAAAGTGGATCAAATAGTATATTAAAGAAAATGAATAGACATTACACAAAAGAATATTATTTAGATTTAATAAAGAAAATTAAAGAAGAAATACCAGGAGTGACTTTAACAACAGATATTATTGTTGGTTTCCCAGGTGAAACAGAAGAAGATTTCCAAGAAACATTAGAACTTGTTAAAGAAGTAGGATATTCTTCAGCATTTACTTTCATTTATTCAAGAAGAAACAATACACCAGCTGATATGATGTTAAATCAAGTTAGTGAGGAAGATAAGCACCATAGGTTTAATAGATTAATTGCTGCAGTAAATGAAAGAGTAATTGCACAAAATAAGGCTGAAGAAGGAAATATACTTGAAGTATTAGTAGAAGGAAATAGCAAAAATGATGCTGAAAAACTTACAGGAAGAACTAGAACAGGAAGATTAGTTAACTTTACTGGTGAAAATGTAAATGTTGGAGAACTTGTTAATGTAAAAATAACAAGAGCTCAAAACTTCTCATTAATAGGTGAAGTAATTAAATAATTTAAAGCTGCCATATGTGGCAGCTTTTTTAATTTTATTTTATACCTTAATTAAATTAGGTATTTCAAAATATAATATAGTTTCTTTTTTTTATTAGATTAAGGAATATTTACTGATGTATAGAAATAATATTTAGTGTATAGTTTATAGTTATTAAAAGATTAATAATAGGGAGATGTGAACTATGTCAGTTTGGAAGTCTATTTTATCTAGATTAAATAACAGAGGTACCATAGTAGCTTTAGCTGCACTTATTGTAAGTTTATTATGTCAATTTGGCTTAGACATCAATAGTGATAAAGTTATGGGGATCATAGAATCCATCTGTAGCATTTTGCTATTACTTGGATTATTAAATGATCCAACAGAAAATGTTAAAGCTTATATTCCAGGTGTTTCAGATAAACTAGCTGATAAAATTAAAGAAGAAAGTAAAAAAGAGTAATTACTGCAATAATATAATAATTTTAAAATGAGCTGTCGCACTAAATAATTAGTGAACAGCTCATTTTATGGTAAAACTTATTTCAATATCGTGTATAAATATTAATGATAAGTGAATAATTAGCAATTTGTATACAAATATCCGAGGATGTATCTGAATAATTATACAATGATTTTAGATAAATTTGTTTAGTCTTATTTCCTTTATATTTTTTTTGTAATAATGTATAATTTATTTTATAAAATGGCTAAAAATCAAGGTATATACCTTGAAAATTACTAGGAGGGATGTATCATGGCATTAACGCCTATGATGAGACAATACGTTGAAATAAAAGAAAGATATGAAGATTGTATTCTTTTTTATAGATTAGGTGACTTTTATGAAATGTTTTTTGAAGATGCGAAGATAGCATCGAAAGAATTAGAACTTGTTTTAACAGGTAGAGAATGTGGTTTGGAAGAAAGAGCACCAATGTGTGGAATTCCATTCCATGCTGCAGCTTCATATATATCTAAATTAGTTAATAAAGGATATAAGGTTGCCATTGGTGAACAAGTTGAAGATCCTGCAGCTACTAAAGGTATAGTTAAAAGAGATGTAATTAAAGTTATTACACCAGGTACTTTTATAGAAAATACAACTGAAGAAGAATACAAAAATGTATATATGTTATCTATTTATGAAGAAGATGGCATATATGGTGTATCCTCTTCAGATATTTCCACTGGTGAATTTAAAACAACATCATTTACTGTTTCTAAGGCAAGCCTTCTAGATGAAATATCAAAAATTTCACCAAAAGAAATTCTTATAGATAAGAGTATTTATGAAAACTTAGAAAATGATATTAAAGGTATAAGTAACGCTTTAGTTACTATTAAGGACTTCAATGACTTTTCTTGTAGTGATGAAGAAATGATAGCTCAATTCACATCTTTAGATTTAAAAAATCTTGATAAGAGAGCAAAGAAAGCTTCTTCTACATTATTAAAATACATATTAGAAACACAAAAGATAAGTTTATCTAATATAAATCTTTTAGAGACATATGACATTATAAACTATATGTCAATTGACAGTAGTTCTAGAAGAAACTTAGAACTTACTGAAAACTTAAGGGATAAGACTAAAAAGGGAAGTCTTATTTGGGTTTTAGATAAGACTGCCACTGCAATGGGAGGAAGAACTCTAAGAAAGTGGATCGAAGAACCATTAATAAAGAAGGATGAAATTGAAAATAGATTAACATCTGTAGAAGAATTATATAATAACACATATATAAATGAGGAAATTAGAGAAGCTCTTAAGGATGTTTATGATATAGAAAGAATTGTAGGTAAGATTTCTAATAAGAATGTTAATGCTAGAGATTTAGTTTCATTAAAATCATCATTACAAAGACTGCCATCTATAAAAGCTGTTTTAAATGGATTAAATGCACCATTACTAAAGGAATGGTATAATTCATTAGATACATTAGATGATTTAAATGAATTATTAAACTTAGCAATTATTGCTGATCCTTCAATATCAGTAAAAGAAGGAAATATAATTAATAATGGATATTCTGCCCAAGTAGATGAACTTAGAAGTGCAAAGCTTAATGGTAAACAGTGGATTGCTGAACTTGAAAATAAAGAAAGAGAATTTACTGGTATCCGTTCATTAAAAGTTGGCTATAATAAAGTATTTGGTTATTATATAGAGATATCTAAAGCAAATTATGCTACTATTCCTGAAGGGCGTTATATAAGAAAGCAAACTCTTGCTAATGCTGAAAGATTCATTACTGAAGAGTTAAAGGTTATGGAAGAAAAAATATTAGGTGCTGAAGAAAAACTTATTGCTTTAGAATATAAGTTATTTGTTGAAGTAAGAGATAAAGTAGAAAAAGAAATATCTAGACTTAAAAAGACTGCTAACATAATATCATCGTTAGATGTAATTTCAACTATGGCTATTATTGCCTTAGAAAATAATTATGTAAAACCACAAATTAACGAAGAGGGAATTTTTGAAATAAAAGAAGGACGTCACCCTGTTGTAGAAAAAGTAATTGATAAAGGTGAATTTATTTGTAATGATACACATTTAAATAGAAAAAAAGATAGGTTTCTTCTTATTACTGGACCTAATATGGCTGGGAAATCTACTTACATGAGACAAGTGGCTCTAATTAACTTAATGGCGCAAATAGGATCATTTGTTCCAGCAAACAGTGCCAATATTTCTATTTCTGATAAGATATTTACAAGAATAGGAGCATCAGATGACTTAGCAGGTGGTAAGTCTACTTTCATGGTGGAAATGTGGGAAGTATCAAATATCTTAAAGAATGCAACTTCTAAGAGTTTAGTTTTATTAGATGAAGTTGGAAGAGGAACATCTACATATGATGGATTAAGTATCGCTTGGTCAGTAATAGAATATATGTGTAATAAGGAAACATTAAAATGTAACACTTTATTTGCTACTCATTATCATGAGCTTACTAAATTAGAAGGTGTTATTGAAGGGGTTAAGAATTATTCAGTTGCTGTAACTGAAAAACTTGGTGAAGTAATTTTCCTAAGAAAAATTGTGGAAGGTGGTGCTGACCAATCATATGGTATTGAGGTTGCTAAACTAGCAGGGTTACCAGAAGGTGTTATTGAAAGAGCAAAGGAAATTCTACACAAGTTAGAAGGAGAAAAATCCTTTGATGAAAGTCATGAATTGTTAAGTGAACAAAGTAACAAAAGAAAGTTTATGGCAGAAGAGAACGTTGCAGAAGAAATCAAAGAAACTGTAGTGGAAACTAAACAAGAAGCTGTGGTAGATTTAGAAAAAGATTCTAAAAAAGAAGAAAAAGTGACTGTAGAAACTAATGATACAATACAAATAGATTTTGCAATGATTGAAAAGGAAGCTTTTCTTAAAGAAATTGCTAGTATTGAAATAATGACGATGACACCTCTTGCTGCAATGAATAAACTCTTTGAAATAGTACAAAAATCTAAGAATATGTAAGTGAGGTACTATGATGAAAAGAATAAATATATTAGATGAGCATACTTCTAATAAAATTGCTGCTGGTGAGGTTGTAGAGAGACCAGCCTCAGTAGTAAAAGAGTTAGTAGAAAACTCCATTGATGCAGGTGCTAAAAATATCACCATTGAAATAGAAGAAGGTGGAATAAATTTAATTCGTGTTATAGATAATGGTTCTGGAATTTATGCAGATGATATTTCGAAAGCATTCTTGCCTCATGCTACATCAAAGATTGTATCTGTGGATGATATATATCATATTAATACTTTAGGATTCAGAGGAGAAGCGCTGCCTTCTATTGCCTCTGTTTCTGAGGTTAACTTTAGAAGTAAGACTGCCGATGCCAATTTTGGTAAGGAAGTATCCATTTCTGCTGGTGAAATATTATCAATCAATGATATAGGGATGAATAATGGTTCAATTATGGAAGTGAGAAATCTATTCTTCAATGTTCCTGCTAGAAAGAAGTTTTTAAAGACTCCATCTAGAGAAGGATCTCTTGCCAATGATATTGTCACAAGAATAGCTCTTTCTTATCCTAATATTTCTTTTAAACTATTCAATAATAAAAAAAAGACTCTTTTAACTTATGGAGATAATAATTTAGCATCTACTATTAGAACTATTTATGGTAAAACAATTTATGAAGATATAATAGAATTCTCTAATCATGAAGACAGTTATATTAGGATATATGGATATGTTGGAAGAGAATCTATTGCACGTGGGTCTAGAAATAATCAAAGTATATATGTAAATAATAGATATATTAAGAATAAAACTGTTGTTGCTGCTGTGGAAAATGCTTTTAAATCTTTCTCAACAGTAAATAAGTTTCCTTTCTTTGTATTGTTTATTGATATTCCTGCTGATAATATAGATGTAAATATTCACCCAACAAAAGCAGAAATAAAATTTAAAGATGAAAGAATGATTTTTAAGGCTGTTTTTGATACTGTTCATAGTGCTTTGAAGAATGATGTATTCAATAGTTTTGCAATTCATCAAGAACAACTAAATGTTAATATTCAAAGTCCTTTATTGCTAAAAGAAGAACTTATAAATGTTGAGAAAAGAGAACAGATAGATTTACTTGAAACAAAAAACAGCTTACTAAAGGAACCTTCTATAAATGATATATATAGTTCTGTAACTATGAATGATATTAAAAAGGAAGAGAATATCTATAATGAATTAAAAGCTGCTAAAGAGGCTAAAAACTTCATTAAAAATGATGAATATGTTGAGCAAAATTTTGAGAAGGAAGAAATTTTATATAACAACTCTCATAAGGAAAACTCTAATGAAGAAAAAAGTGAAATCAAAAAGAGTATGGATAAAAAAGTTCCAGTGGCAAAATTTGCAGACTTAAGGGTTATTGGTCAATTTAATAAAACATATATCTTGGCAGAATATTTAGATTGTCTATATATAATTGATCAGCATGCAGCTCATGAAAAAATCCTATTCGAAAAATATCGAAATGATATCGAAAATAAGAATACTATTATTCAGCCTTTATTAATCCCGATGGTACTCGAAATGTCCATGGATGATTATGAATGCTATATTGAAAATAAGAATCTTTTTGAAGAGTCTGGTTTTATCATCGATGAATTTGGTGACAATACAATTTCTTTAAAAGAGGTTCCTTATTTCTTAGGAAAGCTGGACTCTAAAAAACTGTTCTTAGATATGATAGACAACCTAAAGAATATGGGAAGTGGAAAGACTGTTGAAGTTAAGATAAATAAAATTGCTTCAATGGCCTGTAGAGCTGCAGTAAAAGCTAATGATTATCTTACTGAAATAGAAATGAAAGAGCTAATTGAGCAATTAAGATATATTGAAGATCCTTTCCATTGTCCACATGGAAGGCCAATAATTATAAAAATGACCAATTATGAATTAGATAAAAAATTTAGAAGGATTGTTTAGAAAGGAAAATATATGAAAGATAAAATCTTAGTGCTAGCTGGTCCAACAGCAGTAGGTAAAACAGAACTATCAATTAGACTGGCAAAAGCCTTGAATGGTGAAATAATTTCTACTGATTCTATGCAGATTTATAAAGGCATGGATATAGGTTCAGCTAAAATAAAAGAAGAAGAAATGCTGGGAGTAAAACATCATATGTTAGATGTAGTTTCACCAGATATAGCTTTTTCTGTTGCAGATTATAAGGAGAGGGCAGAAAAAGCTATAGAAGACATATTAAGAAGAGGAAAACTTCCTATCCTTACTGGTGGGACTGGTTTATATATTAATGCTTTGACTTGTAATATGAATTTCACAGAATCTGAAAAGGACGATGAATATAGAGAAGAATTAAATAAACTTATAGATAAAGAGGGAGCAGAATATGTCCATAACATGTTAAAAGAAATAGATCCTATAAGTTATGAGTCTATTCATCCTAATAACAGAAAAAGGGTTATTAGAGCTTTAGAGGTATATAAGCTTACTGGTAAGCCTTTTAGCTCATATAATGCCGGTGATAATTTATATAAAAGCAAATATGATGTATATTATTTTGTATTAAATATGGATAGAACAAAGCTTTATGAGAGAATAAATAAAAGAGTAGAAATTATGTATGAAAAGGGATTACTTGTTGAATGTATTAATTTAAAGAAATTAGGGTATACTTCTTCTATGCAGTCAATGCAAGGAATAGGTTACAAAGAAGTGTTATTGTATTTAGATGGATTAATTACTTTAGAAGAAAGCAAGGAGATGGTTAAGCAAGGTTCTAGAAATTATGCAAAAAGACAACTTACTTGGTTTAGAAAGGATCCAAGAGCAATATTTTTGAATAAGGACTATATGTCTGATGATGAGATTTTAAATAAAATAATTAATGACATTAATAGGTAATAGCGTTATAATTTTAATTAACATATTGCTATATTATGGAGGTGGTTATGTTGAATAAACAACAAAATAATTTACAGGATATTTTTCTTAATGGTGCAAGAAAAAGCAAAATGCTAGTATCTATATATTTAACCAATGGGTTTCTTCTAAAAGGACTAGTAAAAGGATTTGATAATTTTACAGTTATATTAGATTCTGAAGGTAAACAAATGATGGTTTATAAACATGCAATAACTACAATTTCTCCAAACAAGCCTATTTTATTTGCAGAGAGTAATGAATATGGTAAAGAAGATGAAGGTTAATCTTTCATCTTTTTTTATATAAATACTTTATATTTACAAATTAATTATATATAATAGTCATAGTAACAAGATAATGGAGGATAAATATGATTAATTTAGCAGAAGACTTACTAGTTAATAAGTATAAGATAAAGCATAATGTTTTTGAGTTATATAAACAAGCATTAAATGACATTGAAGATCAATTAAAGGTTTATGATGAAATAAGAGAATATAATCAATTGAAGGTTTTACATGCTTTTCAAGAAGAAAGAATAAGTGATTCTCATTTTACTAATTCATCAGGATATGGATATGATGATATAGGAAGAGAAGCTCTAGACAAAGTATATGCAAGGGTATTCAATGCAGAAAGCGCTTTAGTTAGACCACATTTCGTAAATGGAACTCATGCCATAGGATGTGCTTTAATGGGTAATTTAAAAACAGGGGATACGATGGTATGTATTTCAGGCACTCCATATGACACATTACATAATATAATTGGTATCAATGATAAGGAAAACATCGGCTCTCTTAGAGAATATGGTGTAAAATATAAACAAGTAGACCTATTAAATGGAAAATTTGATGTTGAAAAAATAACAGAAGTTTTAAAAGAAGATAACAGCATAAAGCTTGTACATATTCAAAGAAGTACAGGGTATGGTTGGAGAAACTCATTTTTAGTATCAGAGCTAGGAGAAATAATCAAGGTAGTTAAATCAATTAGAGAAGATGTAGTAGTATTTGTTGATAACTGCTATGGTGAATTTATTGATACAATTGAGCCAACTGATGTGGGAGCTGACTTAATTGCTGGTTCATTAATTAAAAATGCTGGTGGTGGTATTGCACCAACAGGTGGATATATTGTAGGTAAATCAAAGTATGTTGAACAAGCCAGCTACAGATTAACAACTCCAGGAATAGGAGGAGAATGTGGTTCTACTTTCGGTGTAATGAGACAATTGTTCCAAGGGTTATTCCTAGCACCTCATATAGCAATGGAAGCTGTTAAAGGAGCAATCTTCTGCTCAAGAATTATGGAACTTGCTGGATTTGAAGTATTACCAAAATATACAGATAAGAGAAGTGATATAATACAAGCTATTAAATTTGGGAATAAAGAAAACCTTATTAACTTCTGTAAGGGTATTCAAAAAGGTTCACCAATTGATTCATTTGTTGAATGTGAACCATGGGCAATGCCTGGATATACAGATGAGGTAATTATGGCAGCAGGAGCATTTATTCAAGGTTCTTCAATAGAATTATCTGCTGATGCACCAATTAGGGAACCTTATATTGCATATTTACAAGGTGGATTAACATTTGATCATGCAAAAATAGGTGTATTATTAGCTTTAAATAACATAATATAATTTTAAGTATTAAAAAAGAGAACTTAAATGGGGTTCTCTTTTTTAATATGTTCTATATATACCTATAAGCTTACCAAGTATACTGCAATTATCAACTATAATTGGTTCCATCTCATCATTTTCTGGCTGCAATCGTATATGATCATTTTCTCTATAGAATGTTTTAAGTGTTGCTTCATTTTCTATTAAGGCAACAATCTTATCACCATTAGATGCAGTTTGAGTTCTTTCAATTATCGCAAAATCTCCATCAAGTATACCAGCTTTAATCATACTACTACCACTTATTTTAAGCATAAATAAATCATTATTATGCTTAACGTAATCTAATGGTAGTGGAAAAGAATCCTCGATATTTTCATTAGCTAGTATAGGAAGTCCAGCAGTTACTCTTCCGATAATTGGTACATTGATCATTTCTTTCTTAACAACAGAATCAACTATTTCTAATGCTCTAGGTTTTGTAGGATCTCTTTTTATTAATCCTTCTTTTTCAAGATGCTTTAAATGTCCATGAACCGAAGATGTTGACTTAAGTCCAACAGCCTTACATATTTCCCTAACAGTCGGTGGATATCCTTTTTCGCTTGTAAAATCTTTTAAAAATTCATATATCAATAATTGCTTATCATTTAACTCGCTCATCTTTTAACACCTCACTTTAGTAATTGTATTATAACATACTGTAAATTTAATATCAAACGAATGTTCTATAAAATAACTATTGAAATTTATACAATACTTTGATAGAATATAAAAGTTAATTAAGTTGAGGTGATATTATGAGCAACAATAAATATACTGAAGATGATTACTGTGATTTAATTCCTGGTGGAAAGATATGTGATAACTGTGGTAAATGCTTAGAAGAAGCAGGTGTTGATATTAGAGCTATAAAAATTGAAGATATATCTAAAAATGTTGAAGAAAATAAATTTATCGAAGAAGAACTTAAAAAAGCAATGGATACAGCTCTTGATTTACATATAGAATCAACTGAAGCAGAATATTCTGTAGATTTAGAAAATTATCTTGAAGATGATTATGTAGATGCTTTTGAAAACATTGTGTATCTTGATGATATAGGGTTAGATGAAGAAGAATCATTAGAAGATTCAACTATCGAATTATATCCAGGATTAAGAACAGTTTCTTTAAAAAATAAAAAATAAGATAAATAATAAAAAACTATATTACATTAAGTGATATAGTTTTTTATTATTTACAAATTAGAAAGAGGATTAGAATTTACAGCATCTCTTAATTGCTCCTCATCAACATGAGTGTAAATTTGCGTTGTAGATATACTTTCATGTCCTAATATGTTTTGTAAACTCCTTATATCAACATTACCATGCTTATACATAAGTGTTGCTGCTGTATGTCTTAACTTATGAGGAGTATACTTAGCGTTGGTAAATCCAGCATTTGAAATATGCTTTTTAACTAATATTTCGACAGTTCTCTTATTAATAGGTGTATTTCTAGCTGATAAAAATAAGTAATTCTTATTTTTAGATATTGCTTTAGAATCATCTCTGACAGATAAATATTGCTCTAAAGCTTTAATACATACCGAATTAAGGTAAATAGTCCTTTCTTTATTTCCTTTGCCGATTATAGTTAAAGTGTCGCTTTTAATCTTGTTAATTTCAATGCTACATAATTCAGAAACTCTTAAGCCACAGTTAAGAAAGAAAACCAAAATACAGTAATCTCTTTCATAATTTTTATTAGACTTATCTAATGAATCAAGAAGTTCGATACTTTGATCTAATGTTAAATAAATAGGGTGCCTTTCATTGATCTTCGGCGATTCCAACTCAGCTGCAGCATTAAATTGAATAACCTTAGCTTTATTGTGAAGATAATTATAAAATGACTTTAAAGTTGCTACTTTTCTAGCTCTTGCATAATTACTATTGTTTCTTTGTTTTTCAGCATAAGATAAGAATGCATACATATCAGTTAACTTAATTGATTTTATAAAATCACTATTGATATCATCAATTGGTATATCTATAAATTGAATATTATCATCTAATTGATACCCTTTATAAACCTTTATAAACTTAAAAAAGACAGATAAATCTGTTTTATAAGCGTTTATAGTATTGATTGATTTACCTTTGATTGTTTCTAAATAATTTAAAAAATCCTTTACTAGCATAGGTAGATTCTCTTTTTCTTCAATTTCTATACCAAATTTATTAATTCGAGGTACATCTGATACATTGGCACCCAACAATTCAATATCTATATTTTTTTTATTAACAGTACTTTTATTAGTAACTTTATGAGCTTTAGCTATAGACCTATTAAGGCCTAATTCTTTAAGCCATTTTTGAATGCTTCTTACTCCAATTTTATAAATTTCAGATAATTGCTTAGTGGTTAAATGATGCTTTTCAGTAAGGATATATAAATCCTTTATGATTGGTTCGTAACTACGAGAAGACTCTAAATTATTGAAATTAGCATATACTTGTTTTAATTTACTTTCATCTCGCTTATTTAATGTAACATTTAATAGTTTGTTTACTTCACTAGTATATGAAAAGTTAGAATAATTATTATTTGAAGTTCGTTTTAATGTCAATTGTATACCTCCATTATAAGCTATAAAACCTCTATTTTATTATATCATAGAGGTTTTTATAATTCAATAATACGAATTTCGCTAAATAGGTATTTAGCGAAATATATAAATTAATAAAAGTTATTAATTTATATTATGTATTTATGAAAAATATACACATAACTTTTAATTTAAAATATATTTTTAAATTATTGAAAATTATATTTTTACTAATTAACATAAAAGCTAGAAATATTTTTTTTATCAGAATTGAAACCCCTTTATAAGTAAAATAAGTACTAAAAATACTTAATTATAATAAAATTATATTAATATATATAAATAACATATATAACTGATATTAGTTTAATTAATATAAAAATAGCTAAAGATGAATTCTTTTATAATCTTTAGCTATTTTTATTAAACCTTTTTAATTTTTACAATTAAATCACTCATAATCAATTCAGATTTCGAAAAACCTTTTCTGAAAGATCTAATTTGTTTATATTTAACATTATCCATCTCAAAGTCAAGGACATCTATACGATCACCAGTATATTTTATTGGGTCTTTTTTACTTTTTAAATAAACGCTAATTTCCATAATATTTATCTCCTTGTAAGTACTTAAATTTATTATATAAAATTTTAAATAGAAAAACTATAGATAAATTTAATTATCTATAGTCTCAAATAAATTATTTTAAAATCCCAAATGGCTTACCAAGTGGTAATAGAACTCTTTTTAAGTGACTATTTAACACGTTACCTGCACATCCGTAGAATGATAAGATAGCTATTATTAATTCTGACCATGCAGCTATCCCGTGAGTTAATTCTGTAGCTATACCAAATGAGCTTAATGATAATCCTAAGAATAAGAAATCTATACATACAAAGATTAAGAATAATACTTTGTTAGTTTCTAAAGCACCTACTGTCATAAATAATGTAAAAATTAAGTACCCTAAGAATGCAACACCTAATTGAGTTGTATCAACTGAAGCAGCTAATTTTTCTCCAAATACTCCATTTTGGATCATCCAAGAGAATCCCATTGCATACCAGAAAAATGCGTATGCTCCAAATGCTGTAGCTCCAAATACATTATTATGTTTGAAATCATTAATACATGCAACTAATTGCGCTGATGCTCCTAAAAATATAGCCCATGGTAAAACTAAAGATACTCCTGAAGTTAATCCTAACTTTTGTGAAGAAGCAACTAAAGTTATTATTGCTAAACCAAATAATCCCAATGCAGATGGATCAGCAACAAGGACTTTTACATTTCTTTCATTTGTGTTTTCCATTATATTTCCCCCTGTTGTATAAATAAAATCGACTATCCTAGATTAACAGAACATTAAGTTTTAGTCAATATTAATTTTTAAAACTTTAATCTTCTTATATTTATATCAGTAGACAAATTGTTAAAACTATACATAATTAGAATTTCATTATAATCCTTATCTTTCATAAAATTTCTTATAGATTCTTTAAAATATCTCAAATCTATGATATCAATAATTTCATAATTATATGATAAAAATTGAATAAATGAATTAGCATAAGAATCCTTAAAAATCAATATACTACTACCTTTTCTTTCTTCCGAAATATTTTCATTAATTACTTTAGTTAATCCATTATTACCCCAAAGAAAAGCTGAATATTTATCACTTACTTTAAATTTATCTAAATCCATTAATGAAAGCTGTTCTTTGCCATCTATTTCAATATGCAAACCTAAAATGTTATAATATGTAATAAAATCACTATCTGCCTTGAAATATTTACTTCTATTATAATATGTTCCCAAGAAATTATTTATTGTTATTTTTTCTAAGTTATTTATATCAACAATTTCTAAACCTAAATAATCCATATATGTTAAATAAGCTAAATAAGCCCCATAAGATGTCCAATGATGATCTGTCTTATAATATATATAATCATCTTTATTTTTTAATAATTCTTCAGCAACATTTATGGTGTTTATATGATCGTTACTTTTCAAAGAAAGATAGCTATTGATAGAATTAATTAATGATAATTGATCAACTAGTGGTAAATATCGTGGTGTTAATTCATCATATACAGCATAGGAATTAGGAATAATAAAAAAATCCACTTCTTTATTATAGTTATTAGTAAACGTTATAATAGAATTAAGATTGTTTTCCAGCATCTCATCATTAAAAGTGGTAAATTTTTTAAATAAATAATTTTCCTTACCAAAAATTATATCATTATTTTCTCTTTTTCCTAATAGATATTCTATTCTTGACTTTAAATCAATCCAATTATCCCTTAAAAAGAACTGATCATTAATATACTTTTCATAATCAGATGAAAAGCTAGTATCAATATATGATTTAAGTGATAAAATAGGCATTTGAGATAATTTTCTGTTTTCAAGTTCCGAAAATTCATTTGGAGAATTAATAATATCTATCACCGTAAAAAGAATTACTAAGATGCTAAATACAAAGAATGTTGGGTATTTTTTCAAAATATTTTTCTTCATATGTATCACCTAAAATCTAAAATATAAAAATGGATTATAACTAGAATCTACTAAATATGCCACTGATAAAATAAATATTGATATCATTTTCAATCTATTCCAGATAGATGTAACCACTGGTGTACTGCACAATACTCCAATAACAATTATAATTATATAATTTTGTAAATAATAAATCCATTCTGTATTGTATTTGAACAGAAAAAGTTGTTTTAAAAATACTTTTAATAAATTTAAGTCTGTTATAGCAAATATTGCCCAACCGATTAAAAGCATAAATATTGTATAAGCGTGTGTTAAAAACTTATAGTTATTAAGATATTTATTTAAAATTAATTTCTCTAATGAAATTAATAAAAAGAAGTACAATCCCCATAAAATAAAGTTAAATTCCGCACCATGCCATAATCCTGTTAAAAACCACACTATTAATAAATTTAAAAATGAACGCTTTGCCCCTTTTCTATTTCCTCCAAGAGGTATGTATAGATAATCTTTAAACCAAGATCCTAAAGTTATATGCCACCTTCTCCAAAATTCAGAAACACTTTTAGATATGTAAGGATAATTGAAGTTTTTAGGAAATACAAATCCCAAACATTTTCCAAGTCCTATAGCCATTGTGGAGTAACCACTAAAATCATAGTAAATTTGCAATGAAAAAGCTAATAAGCTAAGCCATGTCATAGGTGTAGAAATATTGGAAAAACCAATATTTTGTGCTTCTTCCCAAAGCATTCCCAAATTATTAGCTAGTAATACTTTTTTTCCTAAACCTACAATAAAATCTTCAACACCCTCTTCTACTAATGACCAATTATTTCTTCTATTAACCAACTTTTCTTTTATATCAGTATATTTGACTATAGGACCTGCAATTAATTGTGGAAACATCGTTACAAAAGTAGCAAAATTAACAATATTCTTTTCAGGTCTTATTCTACCTCTATAAACATCTATGGTGTAAGATAGTGTTTGAAATGTATAAAAACTTATTCCTAGGGGCAATGTCATTGAACTAAGTGGTATATTACTTTTAAAAATATTATTTATATTATCTGCTATAAAATTATAGTATTTAAATACAAATAATATCCCTATATTAAAAATAATTGATGTACTTAAGAGAATTTTTTGTTTTTTCTTATTCTCTTTTTCTTTCCATATTCTTTGTGATATACAATAGTCTACTAAAATTGAGGCAATCATTAATATGATGTATTTTGGTTCTCCCCATGAATAAAATAGTAGACTGAAAATCAATAAGCATAAGTTCTTATATTTCATAGGAAGTATAAAATAGAAAAGAAAGAAAATAGGCATAAATCTAAATAAAAAAATTAAACTACTAAAAACCATTTTTTCTCCTTATATAAAAGTTAGATCACAAGTATAGCAATCTAACTTTTTATAAATTATTTTTTCTTATACTCTTCAATTCTCTTAGATAAGCCTTCTAAATACTCTACTCTTTCATATTTATAAAGAAGTTCTTCTTCTAGTGCTTCCTTTTCATTTGTAAGTTCATTTAAAAGGCCGTAATTTGATGGGTTTTCTTCCATTTGTTTATCTATATTTGATATTTTCTCTTCTAAGTTATCAATATCATTATATATAGTTTCAAACTCCTTTTGTTCTTTAAATGAAAATTTAGGATTATCTTCCTTAGTTTTTACATATTCTTTTTTAACAGTTGCTTTTTTATTGTTAGTATCTTTTCCATTTATTAATTCTATTTCTTTATGAATTAAATAATCACTGTAATTACCATTGTATATTTTTATAGTACCTTTACCTTCAAAAGAGAATATCTTATTACAAGTTCTATCAAGGAAGTATCTATCATGGGATACAACTATGACTATTCCTGTAAATTCATCAATAAAATCTTCTAATATCTTTAATGTCTCAATATCTAAATCATTTGTAGGCTCATCTAGTATTAAAACATTTGGTGCTTCCATTAATATTCTCAGTAAATGAAGTCTACGTCTTTCTCCACCTGAAAGTTTATTGATAGTTGTATATTGAAGTATACCGTCAAATAAGAATCTTTCCGCCAGTTGTGAAGCTGTTATCACAGTGCCATCTTCTGTTGGAATTGTTTCTCCTCCTTCTTTTATATAATCAATGGCTCTCATGTTTAAATCCATATGAGAATCATCTTGTGCAAAGGTGCATATCTTCACTGTATCTCCAATTTCAATACTTCCTGAATCTACTTTTACACTATCATTAATTAAATTAGTAAGAGTTGTTTTCCCCATACCGTTATCACCAATAATACCAATTCTATCGCTTTTTAAGAATATATAAGAAAAATCTTTTAATAATACCTTTTCATTATATCTTTTTGATATATTATATAATTCTATTGTTTTCTTTCCTAATCTTCTTCCTACAAAAGGCATATCTATATTTTCCGGAGCAGCAATATATTCTTGATTTACTAATTCATCAAAACGTTGAAGTCTTGCTTTTTGTTTAGTTGTTCTAGCTTTAGCCCCTCTTCTTACCCATTTTAATTCTTTAAGGATAAGTTTTTGTCTCTTTTCCTCCATTGCTGCTTCAAGCTCAAGCCTTTCTGCTTTCTTTTCTAGGAAATAGCTATAGTTTCCATCATATGAATATAACTTTCCTCTATCTAGTTCAATAGTTCTATTTGCAACTCTATCTAAGAAATATCTATCATGAGTAATCATCATTAATGCGCCTTTTCTGGCATTTAAATAATCTTCTAACCATTCTATAGAGGAAGAATCTAAATGATTAGTAGGTTCATCTAATATTAATAAATTACAAGGACTTATTAAAGCAGATGCTAGAAACACTCTTTTTTTCTGTCCACCAGATAAAGTAGACATTTTAACATTGTAGTTATTTATTCCAAGCTTAGTTAAGATTGTTTTTGCTTCACTTTCCAAATTCCATAAATTCAGATTATCTATCTTTGATTGTAATGCTATTAGTTTATTGTTAAGCTCTTCAGAAAACTCACGGTTATTAATAGTTTCTAGTAATAGCTCATATTCCTTTAAAAGTTTCATTTCGATATTATCACCATGGAAAACTTGCTCAAGTACTGTAGTTTCATCTTTATATTCTGTATTTTGGGATAAATATTCTATTCTTAAATCTTTACTTTTAGTAACTTCACCACTGAAGAATTCATCTTTTCCTGCCACTATCTTTAAAAGCGTAGACTTCCCTGCTCCATTTAAACCAATTAAGCCTATCTTATCGCCTTCATTTATATTTAAAGTAACATTATCCAATAGTATTTTTTCACTATACGATTTACTTATCTTATCTAATGTAATTAAATTCATAATGAACTCCTTTATTTATATTATTAAACATCTTATTTTAACATAAATCATTCATAAAAATCAAAAAAGCCCTTCATTAAAATAAATTTAATGAAGGGTATATTTATTACACATTTGGTATTATCTTTTTCATATATGGTTTTATAAATTTTACAAATGGAATTCCTAAGATAGTTACTACTACAAACTCTCCTAGTGCTACTTGGAAAATTGTAAGTATTAATGGTAAAGCGTAAAGATAGCTTAACATCCATCCTACTATTAATCCATTTATTATAGTTGGCCATAAAGATGCTATAATTAAAGCACTCTTACTATTTCTTATAATCTTTGGTGTGTAATAAACAGCAACTACGCTTATAAATGTAGCAATAGTTCCAAAGATTATATCCATCATTCCATTAGGGCCTAGCATATTTGCAATAAAGCATCCTAAGGTCAATCCACCAATATAAAGAGGATCAAATAAAGCAAGTAGCACTAATACTTCTGAAATTCTAAATTGATAGCTTCCAAAAGATAACGGTGCTATAACTAGTGTAGTAACTGCATAAAGTGCTGCTATAGCAGCTGTTATTACTATTCTTTTAGTTTTATTCATTTTTAAGTCTCTCCTAATAATAATATTAGAACCTTCTAAGAAAATAGACAAGTAAAAAGGTACCTATATATAAATATAGGTACCATAATAACCTTGATAAGTCTATTATAAACACCTAGTTTTATTTAACGACAGGAGGTTCACGAACTGTCCAGGTAATTATTATACATAAAATTATCAAAAAAATCAATATCTATAATATTCTATTGAGAAAAGAGCGTATCCTTATGGTTTCACTATTACGCTTATACCACCAATCACGACTCCATATAAATAAAATATCCTTAGAATTAGCTAGAAGGTATAATATTTCTTTTAGGCTATTTTCATTAAACTCACTTATACTATCAAAATATATAGGGACAAAATTATTAGGATTTTCCTTGGTGAAAACTATATATCTTAATGTATAATTGTCGTAATGGAAATTACACATTATTTTATATCCCCATGATTTTAATAAAGATAATATTTCACTTTCATAATTAATTCCTGTAGTAATAGTATTGTTTAATTCAATCATTACATCTTCATTAAAAAGTTCATTTAAATAATTTTCCAAAGGCAAATTATTATTTAAAATTTTATTAGTAAATTTAACAGCTTTAATTAATATATTGAAATAATCTTCCACCGATGAATATTCACTAATATACTGATTGTTTTTCTCAATGTTATTTATAAGCATATAATAGTAATATTTATTAATAAAACTTAATAGTTGTTCACCTTCATTAATTGATTTAGTATTTGTATAAATAAAGTCTAAAAGATGTAATACTTCTTCATCTAAAGATGTAACTCTATTTATAATACTTATATAGTTGCGATACTTCATTAATTTATTACATATTTTTTTTAAATATAGGTTAAATTCATCCTCGTTCAATATATATTTTGATAGCGACTTATATTCTTCTTCAATTAGCACTGGTTTTAAAAATTTAAATGATTTGATATAAATATTTAAACAATCAATATTTTCTTTAAACTGCTTAAATATTTCTCGTTCATAAGCATAATATTTATTAAATGCTTCATTTTTCTTATCTCTATAAATAAGACCTTTAATCCAATAACTTATATTATTATTAGTATACTTTGTTATCAAATGTCCATTGTGATTGAAATTAATACGTTTAACTTCATTTTCTAACTCTTCTTCTGATAATGACTTATTATAAATATCAGAATTTATAAAATCTTCACTATAGATATTGCTATATATAGGTGGTAATAAAGCAAAGCTATTATTTAATAGTGCACTTAACTTATTAATAGCTATATTTAACTCTTCTATTTTTACATTCTTTCTTAAAGATGAGAAGATTTTATTATCTTTAAATTTCATATACTTAAAATATATTGTTAATAGGTTTTCATTAAGTATATATTGAGATAACTTAAGTATATTCTCATAATTACTCCATTGAAATATCAAACTTTTATTCATAGTAGTAAAAAATCTATATTCATTATCTTTATAGTTTATATTTTGCTCTGTTAATTTATATAATTGTATTAATGAATAACTACATGGATCAACTTGTGAAAATGAATTATATACTTTGATTATCTTTTTACCTTTAGCTTTAATTTCTCTAATAAGTATATCTACTTTTTCCTTTGATACATTCAAATTCTTATTGCTATCATCTAAATTAATTATGTCCTTCATCATATAAATTTCGACCTCTCTATTAATTATAGGTTCCATATATTTTATGATTTGGATATAAATAAGATTACATAGTAGAAAAGTTTTTGCTAGCTTAGTTTTTTTATATAAATAAATTAGGACAGATTAAAAAATCTATCCTAATTTATTGTATTATTAATTTTTATTAAACATTTATATCTGATTTTATATCAATATATTCTTTATATTTTTCAAGATATGGGTTTATATATTCATTAATGAATTCCACAACTTGACTTGATGCTCTTCCAACAAAATCTGTAGGATTTATTATTACCTCTATTTCTTCTCTTGATAGATTGAATGTTGAATCATTTACAATTCTTTCAATTAAATCATTCTCTAAACCTTCGCCTTTGACTCTTTGAGCTGCAGCCATTGAATGTATTCTAACTCTTTCGTGCAGTTCTTGTCTATCTCCACCTTTTTTTACAGAAGCCATCATAATATTTTCTGTAGCCATAAATGGAAGTTCATTCATTACATGAGATGCTATTACCTTATCATATACTACCATATTTTCAGCAATATTTATATATAAATTTAAAACACCATCTAAAGCTAAGAATCCTTCTGCAACAGAAAGTCTCTTATTAGCAGAATCATCTAAAGTTCTTTCAAACCATTGTGTTCCAGCCGTTATTGCAGGATTTAATGAATTTACTATTACGTACCTTGCTAATGCACTTATTCTTTCACTTCTCATTGGATTTCTTTTATATGCCATAGCCGAAGATCCAATTTGATTTTTTTCAAAAGGTTCTTCAACTTCTTTTAAGTTTTGAAGAAGTCTTAAATCATTACTAAATTTATAAGCGCTCTGAGCCACTTCTGATAATGTATTTAAAACTATTGAGTCTAATTTTCGAGGATAAGTTTGACCTGTTACTCCATAGCTTCTATTAAAGCCCATTTTTTTAGCAATTAGTCTGTCTAATTCTTTTACTTTTTCTTCATCACCGTCAAATAATGCCATAAAGCTTGCTTGTGTTCCAGTTGTTCCTTTTACCCCTCTTAGTTTTAAAGTTGAAATTAAGAACTCTATATTTTCTAAATCCATCACAAGATCTTGCATATATAAAGTCGCTCTCTTACCTACTGTAGTTAATTGAGCAGGTTGGAAATGAGTAAATCCTAAAGTAGGCATATCCTTATATTTTAAAGCAAATTTAGATAAGTGTGATAAAACTGCTATTATTTTTTCTTTAACTATTTCTAATGCCTCTTTCATTAGTATAATATCTGTATTATCACCTACATAACAGCTTGTAGCCCCTAGATGAATTATACCCTTAGCTTTAGGACATTGTAATCCATATGCATATACATGACTCATTACATCATGTCTTACTTCTTTTTCTTTTTTTATTGCATCATCATAATTAATATTATATATATTATCTTTTAATTCATTAATTTGTTCATCAGTTATATCTAACCCTAATTCTTTTTCAGCTTCAGCTAATGCTACCCATAGCTTTCTCCAAGTAGAAAATTTCATATCTTCTGAGAATATGTAACTCATTTCTTTAGATGCATATCTTGAATTTAGTGGTGTACTGTATAAATCTCTCATATTAATACCTCCGAATAAAAAGTAATTAAGTTATTTTTTCATTCGTATTATATCATACTTTATTAAAATTTTACATGTTTTTTTCAAAAAATAAAAAAAGTGCACAAATGCACTTTTTTTTATTATTCTTCAATGCTTTCGATTAATTTAGCAATTTCTTCGCAAGCTAAAGCTTCATCATCACCATTAGCGCTTACAGTTATTGCTGCACCTTTAGTTACTCCTAAAGATAAAACTCCGATTAAGCTTTTAACATTAGCTTTTTTTCCATTAAATTCAATACTTACATCTGATTTGAAAGCTGAAGCTTTCTTTACTAATAAAGTCGCTGGTCTTGCGTGTAAACCAGTTCCATTGTTAACTACTACTTCTTTAGATACCATCTAACACACCTCTTTACTTAATTTTATATACCTAACTACTACATTATATAACGAGAAAAAAATAATTTCAAGTATTATGTATATCTTTTAGAAAAAAAGCACTATTTTTTATATTTATACTATGAATTTCTTGGAATATGAAAAAAGGGGATGTCGCACTAAAAATTTTATATACAATATATTGTTTTAATAATTAAAAATCAACATAATATATTGTATTATTTATTCTTAATGCCACATCCCCTTTAAGTTTTTAATATATGTTATCTAGGCTGGACTATTAACTTTATAGCGGTTCTTTCTTGTCCGTCTATTTCAATGTCAGTAAAAGCAGGAACACATACTATATCTCTTCCGCTTGGTGCTACAAATCCCCTAGCAATTGCGATGGCTTTAACAGCTTGATTAATTGCACCAGCACCTACAGCTTGAATTTCAACTATATTTTTTTCTTTGATTATTGCAGCTAAAGCACCTGCAACTGAATTTGGGTTTGATTTTGTTGATACTTTTAATACTTCCATTCAAATTCCTCCTAAATCGTTTACATAAATATTAATATTATAATACTTCTTACACTTATATATATTCTATTAAAAGTGATAATATCCTCTTTATTTTATAAAAAAATACATTTTGTTAAAACAAAATGTATTTTTTTTATTTATTATTTAGCAAAATCAACTGCTCTAGTTTCTCTAATTACGTTAATTTTAATTTGCCCTGGATATTCTAATTGTTCTTCAATACTCTTAGCTAAATTACGTGCTAACTCAATTGAACTAGCATCATCTAATACTTCCGGTTTAACCATAATTCTTATTTCTCTTCCAGCTTGAATAGCATATGACTTTTCTACACCCTCATAAGAATTTGCGATTTCTTCTAACTTTTCTAAACGCTTAATATAAGTTTCTACAGTTTCTCTTCTTGCACCAGGTCTTGCAGCCGATATTGCATCTGCAGCCTGAACTAATATTGCTTCCATTGAAAGCATTTCCACATCGCCATGATGTGCTGCAATAGCATTAACTACTAATGGAGATTCATGATATTTCTTAGCTAAATCTCCTCCTATTAATGCATGAGGACCTTCTTGTTCTTGATCAACAGCTTTACCTATATCATGAAGTAAACCTGCTCTTTTTGCTAAATTAACATCAAGCCCTAATTCTGAAGCCATTAATGCAGCTAAATAAGCAACTTCGATAGAATGTTTTAAAACATTTTGTCCGTAACTAGTACGATACTTTAATCTACCTAATAGTTTAGTTATTTCTGGGTGTAAACCATGTACACCAGTCTCTAATGTTGCTTGTTCACCTTCTTCTTTAATGTCATTTTCAACATCCTTTTGAGCTCTTTCAACCATTTCTTCAATTCTAGCAGGATGTATTCTGCCATCAACTATTAATTTTTCCAGTGCTATTCTAGCAACCTCTCTTCTAATTGGATCAAAACTTGATAATATAACAGCTTCTGGAGTATCATCAATAATTAAATCTACCCCTGTTAATGTTTCTATTGTTCTTATATTTCGCCCTTCTCTACCAATAATTCTACCCTTCATTTCATCATTTGGTAACGGTACAACATGTACAGTAGATTCTGAAACATGATCTGCAGCACAACGTTGAATAGCTGTAGTGATTATCTCTCTAGCTTTCTTATCAGCTTCGTCTTTTGCTTTAGATTCAATTTCTTTTATCATTAGTGCAGCTTCATGAGATACTTCTCTTTTAACTTCAGCTAATAATATTTCTCTAGCTTCTTCAGAAGATAGATTAGCTACTTTTTCTAATTCTTCTCTTCTTTTTTTGCACAATTCTTGCACATTTAAATCCATTTCATCTATTTCACGCAGTCTTTTATTGATAGTTTCCTCTTTTTTCTCCAAAAGGTCACTTTTTTTATCAAGAGTTTCTTCTCTTTGAATAACTCTTCTTTCAAGTCTTTGAACTTCATTTCTTCTCTCACGAGATTCTTTATCAAAATCACTTCTAAGTCTGTGAACTTCTTCTTTTGCCTCTAAAATAGATTCTTTTTTAGTAGCTTCCGCTTCTCGTGTCGCTTTTTTAAGTAACTCTTCTGCTTCATTCTCTAAAATACTGACTCTTTTTTTTGTGGCTGTTTGTATCAGCTTATAAATTATGAAACTTATAATTGCTAACACAATAATATTACATAATATTATTAGTAATATATTCATTCCAACACCTCCTAGCATATTAATTATACGTATATATAAAAATAAAAGCGTAGTAGGTGTCATATTATTCTCACTGAACCTTGAATATGATAAACCAGTATTTGTTATTATTTTATCTTATAAATAAAATTATGTCAAGTTTAGTTGATTTTATCATATTTTATTAATAAGCAATTACCTTATTATTATATCCTATCTTATTTTGTTTATACAACAAAAAAAATCGCTGTAGAGCGATTTTTTTATTAATTATTCTTCAGCCTTTTCAGATGCAACCTTAACGTTATCTTGATTTATAGGTAAATCATATTTGCTTCTGATTTGATTTTCAATTTCTAAAGCTATTTCAGGATTTTCTCTTAAGTATTGCTTAGCATTTTCTCTACCTTGACCTAGTCTGATATCATTATAAGAGAACCAAGCTCCACTCTTTTGAACTATGCTTTCTTTAACGCCTACATCTACAATATTTCCAACTTTAGAAATACCTTCGTTGTACATAATATCAAATTCAGCTACCTTAAATGGAGGTGCAACCTTATTTTTCATTATTTTAACTCTAGTTCTATTACCTATTATTTCATCACCTTGTTTGATAGAATCTATTCTTCTAACATCCATTCTTATTGAAGAATAAAATTTAAGCGCTCTACCACCTGTAGTTGTTTCTGGATTACCAAACATTACTCCAACTTTTTCTCTTAATTGATTAATGAATATTACAATACAGTTTGACTTATTAATTGTACCTGTTAATTTTCTTAAAGCTTGAGACATTAATCTTGCTTGAAGACCAACGTGAGAATCACCCATTTCTCCCTCAATTTCAGCTCTAGGCACTAAAGCAGCAACAGAGTCAACTACTACAACATCAATAGCACCTGAACGAACTAATGCTTCTGTAATTTCTAATCCTTGCTCACCAGTATCTGGTTGAGAAACGATTAGATTTTCAGTATCAACTCCAACATTTCTTGCATAACTAGGATCCAAAGCATGTTCAGCATCGATAAACGCTACTGCTCCTCCTCTTTTTTGAGCTTCAGCTGAAATATGTAATGCTACTGTTGTTTTACCAGAACTTTCTGGTCCGTATATCTCAATTATTCTTCCTCTAGGTACACCGCCAATTCCTAAAGCTATATCTAAATCTAGAGAACCAGTAGAAATAGCATCAACATTTAGTGAGCTATGTTCTCCTAATTTCATTATTGAACCTTTACCAAATTGTTTTTCTATCTGTCCCATTGCATTTTCGATAGCTTTCATTTTATCCATATCGATATTTGCCATTAACTTCACCCTTTCTCGAACATTTGTTCCATGAATAAATTATAAACAAAATAGTTCTGTTAGTCAATAAAAATATAATAGTTTTTACTATACGTTAAAAGTTCCATCTAAACAATACATAGAAGGAACTTTCTTAAGTATAACCTATTTTTAATATTTTAAACTATTTATTTGTTGAAATTGCACCTTTATTTTTTATAAAGTAGTCAATTCCAGAAATTATAGTCATAGCTACTGCTATAAATAATGCTATTTTTGGAGCATATGCAAAGAAGTTATTTAAAAATGCACTTGCTTCAAATGAACTATTTAATGATTGTATTGATTCAATATTAAATTGTAACAATAATAGTAAAATAGCTATTATTTGAGTAACTGTCTTAATTTTTCCCCACCAGCTGGCAGCTATTACAATACCTTCTGAAGCAGCGACAGTTCTAAGTCCAGATACAGCAAATTCTCTTGCAATTATTATTACTGCAGCCCAGCTAGGTATTAAATGTAATTCAACTAGTGAAATTAATGCAGCTGTAACTAATAATTTATCAGCTAATGGATCCATAAACTTACCGAAGTTAGTTATTTGGTTTCTACTTCTTGCTATATATCCATCCAGCTGATCAGTTAATGAAGCTATTATAAATATTAATGTAGCTATTATTGAACCATAAGGAATTCCTTTCCCAATTAAAAAAATTAAGAATACAGGAACTAAAATAACTCTTAACAAAGTTAATTTATTTGCTAGATTCATTCCAAACATCTCCCACCAAATCATATTCCATAATATTTGTTATCTTGACTTTAATTATATCACCTTTTTTAAGCACTTTCCCCTTAGTAATATAAATTAAGCCATCTATTTCTGGAGCCATTTCATAATTTCTTCCTATGTAATATTCTCCAGTACTGCCATCTATAATAGTATCATATATATTTCCAATTTTCAATTTATTTAAATCTTTAACAATACCTCTTTGAATATTCATAAGCTTTTCTTTTCTTTTGATTTTAACATCTTCATCTACTTGATTTGGTAATTTAGCAGCAGCTGTTCCTTCTTCTTGTGAATAAGTAAATACGCCTACGTTATCAAGCTTGTAATTCTTTAAGAATCTACATAGCTCATTAAAATCTTCTTCAGTTTCACCAGGGAATCCAACAATTAATGATGTTCGTAAAGTTATACCAGGTACTTTTTCACGTAATAAATTAATTTTGCCAATGATAGTTTCTTTATTAGTCTTTCTCGCCATCATTTTTAAGATATTATTGCTTATGTGTTGAATTGGTAAATCTAGGTATTTCATAACTTTTGGATTATTAGCTATAACTTCTATTAATTCATCAGTTATTTCTTCAGGATAACAATAAAGAAGTCTTATCCATTCTAGTCCTTTTATATTAGATATTTCATTTATTAAAACATGTAACTCATTCTTCCCATATAAATCTTCACCATAGTTAGTTAAATCTTGAGCAATTAATATTATTTCCTTAACGCCTTGATTTACTAATGAAGTTGCCTCCGCTAATATGGATTCTTTGCTTCTACTTCTAAATTTCCCTCTTATTTTAGGAATTATACAGTAAGTGCAGAAATTATTGCATCCTTCAGCAATTCTAAGATAAGCAGTGTGTGAATTTGTAGTTAATATTCTTTCTCCCTCATTTACTCCTTCATCCTTATAAGTAGTTGATGAAACTCTTTGTTCTGTCTTTATAAAATCAACAATAAGCTTGTGTAGCTTCATGTAGTCATTAACACCCATTAATATATCAATTTCTGGAATTAATTCTAAAAGCTCATCACCATATCTTTGAGTTAAACATCCTGTTGCAATAATCATTTTGCATTTGTGTGTTTTTTTGTATTCTGCCATTTCTAAGATGGTATCAATTGATTCCTGTTTAGCACTTTCAATAAATCCACAAGTATTAATTATTATTATTTCAGCTTCTTTAGGATTATTTGTTATTTCATAAAACTTATTGATTGAACCTAATATTAATTCAGAATCAACTCTATTTTTATCACAGCCAAGGCTGACCATTCCTACTTTAAACTTACTCAAACTTCTTTTCCTCCTAAGTGTTTTGTATTTAACCATAACTTATTTTAATTGAACACAGATATATTTACAAGTATTTTGTATTACTGTTCATTATAAATTTCATCTTTTGCTATAAGCACTTGTCTTGGCTTACTACCATCTCTTTCAGAAATTATACCCTTAGCCTCAAGCTCTTCCATAATCCTTGAAGCTCTATTAAATCCAATTCTAAGCTTTCTTTGTATAAAGGACGTAGATGCCTGTTGGTATTCAACTACAAGCTTAATTGCTTCATCTAAAAGTTCATCATTTTCTTCGCTATCACCACTGTGACTGCTAGAGGATAAGTTTTCATTATTAATATGTTCAATGATTTCCTCTCTATAATTTACTTCATCTTCACTACTTTTTATAAAGTCTACTACATTTTCCACTTCCTCTTCAGATATAAATGCCCCTTGTATTCTAAGTGGTTTATTAGCACCCATTGGAGAGTAAAGCATATCACCTCTTCCTAATAATTTCTCAGCACCTGTTTGATCAAGAATTGTTCTAGAGTCGACACCTGATGAAACAGCAAAAGATATTCTTGATGGAATATTAGCTTTTATTACACCTGTTATTACATCTACGGAAGGCCTTTGAGTAGCTATAATAAGATGTATACCTGCTGCTCTAGCTTTTTGTGCAAGTCTACATATGTAGTCTTCTACATCATTAGGGCATGTCATCATTAAGTCAGCAAGCTCATCTACAATTAGAACTATATAAGGAAGCTTTTCGCTTATAAAACCTTTATCAACTTGCTGGTTATAAGATTTTATGTTTTTAACTTTATATTTAGTAAATAGTTCATATCTTTTATCCATTTCATTTACAGCCCAATTTAAGGCACCTGCTGCTTTTTTAGGTTCTGTGACTACTGGAATTAGCAAGTGAGGAATTCCATTATAAATACTAAGTTCAACAACCTTAGGGTCAATCATCAATAGCTTTATTTCATCAGGTGAATATTTATATAAAAGACTCACTATAAGTGAATTGATGCATACAGACTTTCCAGAACCTGTAGCTCCTGCAATAAGCATATGAGGCATTTCACTTAAATCACCAACGATACATGTACCAGTGATATCCTTACCTAAAGCAAAAGAAATCTTCTTTGTGCTTTCTTGGAACTCCTTAGAATCAAGTACCTCTCTCAAGAATACTGGAGTTTGCTTTTTATTAGGTACTTCTATGCCTATAGCTGATTTACCTGGAATAGGTGCCTCCATTCTTACGGCACTAGCTGCAAGTCCTAAAGCAATATCATCCTGTAAATTTACAATTTTCGAAACTTTAACGCCTGGGCTAGGCTGGATTTCAAAGCGTGTTACCGATGGCCCTTTAGTAACCTGTAACACTTTTGCTTCTACACCAAAACTCATCAAGGTATCTTCCAATTTATTAGCATTATCAAAAAGATCTTGTTTGTCTTCATTTTTCATTTTAGATTTAGCATTATTATTCAATAAGTCCAGTTTTGGGTAAGTATAAATTTTAATAGAATTTTCTTTACTTGTATTAAGCATTGTATCAATTTCTTTAGTTACAACATTTTTTTCAGATTCAGTAATTCCTTTATTATGTTTAGTACTAGAATGCTTTATATTATTAAAAAGCTCTACATTATATTCATCAAGAGTATTATCTTCTTCAGATATATGGATATTTATTTCAGGTAATGTATCAACATTGTCCTTAATTTCAGAATTTCTCATAAAGTCTAATATCTTAATTTTATTATTGATATCTTTTATAAATTTATCTTCTGATGAATCATCAATTGCAATAGATGGTGAAGAAGCTTTTTTATTTGAAGATTTAAACTTTCTAATAGCTTTTTTTCTAGATTTAAATTTATTTACAATCTCCGTATATACTTCATATAATGTTATGTCCATTAATAACACAGAACTTATAATAGCAAAAGTTATATAAAATATATAGGCACCTAGAAATCCTACTAGCATTGATAAAGGATATGCGATAATATGGCATAGAAGGCCTCCATGGATATTAAATCCATCATAACTTAAAATATCTCTTAATGTATTAGAGAATCCTATAGAATCAACTGTTTGAATTTTAACAGTAGCAAAGAACAACCCAATTATTACATATATAACTGTTATACCTATAATCTTTCTTGCATATTTGATATTGCTCTTAAACTTTATAAGATTAATTCCAAAGTAAATTAGATATATAGGAAGTCCTAATGACAATATACCTATTAAATTAAAAATAATTTTCCTTGCAAAAATAGATAGAGCACCAGCAAAATTTGTATATATAGCCAGAGCTAATATTAAACCTAGACTAATTAAAATTATGCCTTTTATATCAGTTTTATTATTGGAATTTTCATTAGTATTTTTTTTATTCATTGGCTTTTTTTTATTTTTAGCCATTTTATCCCCCCTAGTAAATGTTAAATAAATTTAATAGATTAATTATATTATAGTATAAATTTAATTAAAATAGATTTATTAAAAAAAGAAATCCATAAATAAGGATTTCTTTTTTACTAATCTTTTTATTTAATTCCAATTAATTCATTAAGTTTGTTTAGTGCTTGAGTTATTCCTCCTACTTCATCAATAAGACCACATTCTACTGCTTGATTACCAATTAGAATTGTTCCTACATCATTTAGTAGTTCATCAGATCTTAACATCATTTGTTCAAGAGTTTCTTTATCAATATGTGAAGTACGTACAATAAAGTTATTTATACGTTCTTGCATTTTCTTAAAATAATTAAATGTTTGTGCTACACCAATAACAAATCCATTCATTCTTACAGGATGAACTATCATTGTAGCAGATGGTGTTATAAATGAATAATCTGCTGAAGTTGCAAGTGGTACTCCAATTGAATGTCCTCCACCAATTACTATAGAAACAGTTGGTTTTGCAATAGACCTAATCATTTCTGCAATAGCAAGCCCTGCTTCAACATCTCCTCCTACAGTATTTAATACAATAAGTAGACCCTTTACATCATCATTTTGCTGTATGGATATTAATTGTGGTACTATATGTTCATATTTTGTTGTTTTTGTTTGTGGTGGAAGTACCATATGCCCTTCAATTTGCCCAATTATAGGTAGTACTTGCACACTTTGATTTTTATTATTAGTACCCAATTCTTTTATTTCTTCAATTCTTTCTGATTGAGGTTTCCAACTGGTAATAGGAGGAGTATTTTTTTCGTTTTTGTCATTTTCATCGCTAATTTCAGGATTTAATTCACTTATATGTTTCTTTTCCTCAAAAGTTTCGTTCATAGTTAATGTCCTTTCTAACAAGTATTTTATTTTCTTATATCTACTACTACAGCATATTTAACAAAGCCATTTTTATAATTTCCTTTAACAATAAGCACATATTTTCCCTCTAAATCTGGAACTTTAATGCAGCCTCTTTTGACAGTTAAGGCTTTATTATCTAAATTCCATATTGAAACTGTGACATTTTTAGGTACAGTACTAAACTCAAAGTTAATGTTCTCATTAGCTCTGACTTTTAAAGATGATTTTTTAAGGAGTTTTTCATAATCAGTGATAATATCTTTTGCTATTATTTTCTCAGAGTTATTTTCAACTTCTATAAAGCTATATGAGCAAAGATATTTTTCTGAATGCTTACCTCTAAGTCTAACTATTAATGATGGAATTACTTCCTGCTCTTTGTTTTTTTCAACTTTTTCATGATTTTTTTTATCATCATTATTTTCTTCAGCAGACTCATCAATTAATTCACCTTGTTCAATTTTTTTTGCCTTAATTTCCTCTAATCTTTGCTGTTCAATCTGTTTCCTTTTCTCTTTTAACTCTTTCATTAAATCATCTAATTTAGGATAAGGAAAATCTTCATCATTTTCACTTGTTCTAGAATAATCAAATTCTTTGTATGCCATAGGTATTTTAAAAGGAATTAGTAAACTTACTATCATTATAATTAATAATATTTTTTTCAACTAAAACCCTCCAACAAATTAATTACAATAATATGTTGCCCCTTTACATAAAAAAAATTATTAAATTTTAAAAAAGAAGTATTGAAAAAAATTTCAATACTCCAACTCTAATGACTATTACCAGCAGCAACCACCAAATAGGAAGATAAGAATTATCCACCACCAGCAGCCACAACCACCAGCTCCGCCATAGCCACCTCCAAAGCCGTTGCCAAATCCTCCACAACCACAGTTTCCGCCGTATCCGCCATATCCGCATCCGTAATTATTACAACCGCAAGGATTATAACATTGATTACAACAAGGAGTACAGCATGTATTGCAAGGTTTACAACAACACTCGTAGCATTTACAAGATTTTTTGCTACTTGACAAGTTAATCATCTCCTATCTTTAGTTCTATAATATATTCTATTCTTAACTTAGTATTTAGGTTCAAAATATGTTTATTAAAAATTGAATAATTAGACTTTGATATCTATATTTGATACTATTAATATATACAAGAGATATTTGAAAGGATGAACGAAAAATGAGCAATAATAGAAATCGTCTTGTTGCACCAAGAAATGTTGTTAATACAAAAATGTTATATACATTTTATATACTAAAAGAATTAGCTAAAGGAGAAACTATATTTGGTAATAAAATATTAGAGGTATTTCGTAATAAATTTCAAAATGCTGAGAGACCTTTTCCTGTTTCATCAAGTACCATATATGAAACATTATATGATTTAGAACTTAAAGGCTATGTAACAAGCCATTGGATAGGTGATGAAGCTATGAATAAACGAAGTAAAAAAGTATATGCCATTACAGATGAAGGCGTAGAATTTTATAAAAATCATATAGCTGATTATGTTGATAATTTAAAGAAGACAAAATCCACATTAGATTTAATGATAGAAATGCTTGTATGATTAGTAACATTTTATAAATATTTCTATATATTATATCATTAAAATATTTATAATATATAGAAAGGAGTCACCAAATGATAGAAATTAATGAACTAGAAAATCACAAATCATTGATTTATTTTCCTAATAAAAGATTAAAAGTAAAAAAATTTGTTAAAATTTCAAACAGTATATTTTTATATTATTCTAAATTAGAACTAAAAGATTTTTCTAAGATGAGTGTAATATTACAAAATATTAAAACTCGCCAAGAATATGAATGTAGATTTGATGTTACTGATGAGTATATTGAAATTTGTCTTGATACATTAACAGATTATTTTACTGACTATGAAGCTACAGTTTTTATAACTTTGCAAAAGGATACGATTCTGTACTACTATATTCCAGTAGTCACCTCTTGTGAACTTTCGGAGGTAAAAAAGCAAACATACAGTAATAGCAATTATCAGTGGTTTATTCGAACTTCGCCTAATGGTGAATTGCGCTTATCATGTTATAAACTTATAACAGCATAGTTAAAAACTAAAAGAGAATTCGCATTAGAATTCTCTTTTAGTTTTTAACTATAGAATATTATTTTATCTTCTATTTAATTTTATAATATGGACTCATATTATCAGTAAAAATACTCATAATAATTTTCATTTGGCTTGGACATATTTTTTTGAATTTTAATGCAACAAAATCGTTACTAGTTCTTATTACTTCACATTCAAATTTAGTTTTATTTAAATCAAGCATAATATTATCTTTAACTTTCAGAATATTTTCGTTAATATTATGTAATCTTACTCCAACTCCAATTTCAGATATATCAATTAGATTTCCTTGTATTGAACCATAATCATTACTTATTTCTACAACAATATTTTCAGTTATCATAATCCTTTCACTGGTTCTAAATATTGGTTTTTGATATGCTACATATAAAGAAACTCCAATACCTATGAAATTATATATACTCCATGCCATATTTAGTATATATGCTCCTACGCTTATATTATTATATATATATGACCTTGTAGATATTATCCATGATATTATAGTTACAATTATCATTAATATATGTGGTATAACTATCTTATAATGAAAATATCTCTTGTTTTGTATAACTTCTTTTGATGTAATATTAAAATTAATTTTTAATCCAATAAGTTCTTTTAATATAGATAAACTCAAATGTGGTGACATAGCAATATCATAATAATGACTCCACTTTGCACTTCTTGTTTTAGGGGATAATACTTCAAAAATTAATATATTTCCTAATATAAAAGGAATATAAAACATTAATAGATTAATTAAGGATGAATCTATTATTAATCTTCCAGTAATAAGAAAAATGATTGGACATATCATATATATCATTTTTTGTAAATTTGAAAACCAATATACAGCACCATCAAAATAGGCTATTCTCTGTGAAAAACTTAATCCCTTCATAAATATAGGATTAAAATGCTTTAAAACTTGTAGATTCCCTCTACACCATCTGTCCCTCTGTTTAACTAATTCTTCAAAAGTAACAGCACTCAAACCTAATACTAATTCTTCATTTACAAAAATAGAATCATATCCTTTAGCTTGCAACATCATTCCAACTGCCATATCTTCTGTTATAGAATATGTTGGATATCCACCTATCTCATTTATATATTTTCTTCTAAATACAGCATTTGTACCAACATGTAAGACTGCATTATGAGCAGCTCTTGCTTCTTGAATATCTCTCATAAAAAAATCTTGCTCATTTGGTATATTTTTAGATAAATTATATTGGTACATATCTTTATTATAATAAACCTGTGGAGTTTGAACAAATGCTAAATGTTCATTGGAGAAATATCCAACTGTTTTAGATAAAAAACATTTTTTAGGAATCATATCTGCATCTAATACAACAAATAAATCTCCTTTTACAAATTTAAGTGCATTATTTATATTACCAGCTTTTGCACCAGCATTATCATTTCTTGTAATATAGTTTATATCATATTTATCACATAATTCTTTTAACTTTTGTCTTATACCATCATCACATATGTGTATTTTAAATTTGTTTTGTGGATAATGCAAATTTATACATGCTGCTATTGTTTTTTCTAATAAATATAGTGGTTCGTTATATGTACATATTAGAATATCTACAAATGGAATTTCCTCATTTTTATAAACATCCAATGTCTTAACTTCTAATTTATATTTTTTATAAAATAAATATTGAAAATTAAAAAATGCTATCACTCCTAAAAATTCAGCACTATAAAGCATTACACCAATTACAAAACTAAAAACACCACTATGAATTGGAATAACTGTTATTCTCCATATTATATAAGTTATTGAAACAACAGTATTTACCAATATTATACCTTTTTTATAACTTAAATTAATTTTAGCTATAAAATAACTTATAACTAACAAAAAACACATTATAATTGTATACTTTTCCATACTACTCCTTTTCTACATTTAAAAAATATTTATTTTTATTTAAAAACTTTACAAAATAACCAAAACAATATAAATTATACTTAATACTCAAATAATATACTATATATATCGACATTTTTCAATGTTTGAGTGCAAATGAATTAAGGAGAGTTTAATTATGCTATATATTTATAAATAAAAAATATAATAATGAAGATTTGAAAAAAACTAATTATAAAGAATACTATAAAACAATAATCTTAAATAAGAAAGAGAATATTTTATGAAAAAAATAATTTTTACAACTATACTTTTATTACTAACATATATAATGAATTTTTATCCTTTACAAATAGCTTATGCTAAAGATAATACTATCAATGTAGGATTTTCAGAAGTGGACGGATTTTCAAAATTTATAGATGGTAAATATACTGGATATTTATATGAATATTTGATGGAAATATCAAAATTTACTGGATGGAAATATAATTTTATAGAATGTACACCAGATGAAATAACTACTAAACTAATGAATGGAGAAATTGATCTTGCTGGTGCAATGTTAAAAAATGATTTTACAGAAACACTATTCGATTTTCCTGAATATGATATAGGAGCATCCTATTATACCATTTCTGTACTAAAAAACAATACCACCATAGTTGAAACTGACTTTAAAACTTTAAACGATATTACTGTTGGAGTTATAGAAGGATCATCAGCTATAGATAAATTCTATAAATTTTGTGAGAATAACAACATAGAAAATATAAAAATTATTGAATATGATAAAAATTCAGATAATTTATTACATACAGCTTTAAAAAATAAAGAAATTGATGCTATTTTAGCAAAGGACTTACTATTATATAAAGATGAAAGAGTTGTAACAAAATTTGCATCAAGACCATACTATCTTGCTACTACAAAAGGAAATGATGCAATAATAAAAGAGCTTAACTATTCAATTTCACAAATAAGACAAATAAGTCCCAATTACAGTATAGCTTTATACAATAAATATTTTCAAGTTGAGGATAACTATCATTTAAGTTTAACTCATGATGAAATAGAATTCTTAAAAAACATAAAAAAAATCAAAGCTGTATATGTTAATAATTTTGCTCCTCTTCAAAACTGGAATTCTAAAAATAAAAAACCTGAAGGAATTTCTATCGATATCGCTAATATTATTTCTAAAAAGTTAAATATAGATATAGAGCTTCAAGTAGTTGATAGCTTTGAAGAAGCACTTAATTTTATTAAAGAACACAAAGCAGATATTTTGATTGGAATCCCTAATAATTACAGTTTTATGGATGAATACAATTTATATATGACAAAATCATATATTTCATCCCCTATTTTTAAAATAGAAAATAAATTAACTGTAAATGCTGATGAATCTAATAAAATATTAGCACTACCTAAAAAGTATTTATATGATTTAGATATATCTATAGAAAATATTGATAGTAGCAAAATTATTTACTACGATAATATTGAAGATTGTATAAATGCAGTAAACAAAGGAACTGCTGATTATACCTATGGTGATTTATATAGTGTAGAATCTAATACAAGAGAAAAATATTATAAAAACATATCTGTTATATATAAAAATAAATTAAATAATGATTTATGTATTGGATTATCAAATAATAATGATGTACTACTTTTAAGAATTATAAATAAAATTATAAATAGTATTTCTACTGAAGAGTTAAATACTATTGTTTATAAAAATACATTATATACTAAAAACAAAATCACCTTACAATCATTTATATATTCAAATTATATTGAAGTGATGATATTTATAATATCAATATTAGTTATAACATCTTTATCAACCTATATAATTATGAAAATTAGATTACAAAATAAAAATAAACAAAATAGCCTTTTAAAGGAGAAAAGCGAAACAGATTCGTTAACAGGAATATTTAATCGTGGAGCATGTAAAGAGCTAGTAAGTAATTATATTGAGAATAAATCTAATGACTTATATGGTGCATTTTTTATTATAGATATAGATAATTTTAAAGGTGTAAATGATAATTTAGGTCATAAAATTGGTGATGATGTACTAAAGGATTTAGCTGACAATTTAAAACGTCTATTTAGAAAAAGTGATATAGTTGGTCGTTGGGGTGGTGATGAATTTATAGTGTTTATGAAGGATTTAGATTTTAGTAATTTGCATGTTGCATCTAAAATTGCAACTAACTTATGTAATACTATGAATAAGACTGTAACTTATAATGATATTAGCCAAAATATATCATTGAGCATAGGAATTGTATTTACTAAAGATAATATAAATTTTACTGAACTATATCAAAAAGCAGATGAAATCTTATATACTGTAAAAGAAAATGGAAAAAACGGCTTTTCAACTAATATACTAAACAATTAATTTTTTAAACATAAGAGCAGATAGTTTTATAGAATATAAAAACTATCTGCGAGACTATAGATAATTTTGTGTAATATAGTTTCTTATAAATCAAATATTACTGGTAATTTTGATTTCCAGTAATATTTTTTATTATCTAGAAATACTAATGTTGATGTCATTTTTTCTTGTCATAAAAAATCCTCAACTACCAACTAATCGTATAAAAAGACAGTAGGCAGATTTGTATTTTACACAAATCTATCTACCGTCCTCTTTGTTGTATAATAAAAATTGACTCTTTTTATATTAATTTTAGATTGAATATATTATTAAGATTTAACTTCTTAATTCTTAAATTAATTTCATCTTTATCAAGTGTATATAATCCAATATCTTGCATATGCTTAAAATATTCTGCACCAGCAAAAGTATATCTATTCTTTCTTCCTTCTCTTGTTTTAGCCTTTTCATTAGCATAGGAAATTATATCTCCAATGGCAATTGAACTAGGTAATATAAGAAGAGGTACTCCTATAGCAAGTCTTACAGCATTATGTCCTGCTAAGCTTCCAGTGCATATGGCTTCAGTATGACCTACAAATAAGCCACTTTTTTCTCCTGCACAAAATAGATTATCAACTCCATCAACTTTAAGATCATTAGTCCTTGGAGCAACAGATAGATATCTTACGGAGTTTCCTTTGCTTCCAGCGTAAGGATCAATATATTTAGCATATTCTAATCCTATAATCTTTCTAAGCTTTTCTAGTGGATAATAAGTTGTCATTAGCTTTGCATGTGCAGTGTGTACAAAAGTGCAACTTTTGCAACATTGTTTTCAGTAATAAAGTTTAATATTAATACCATTACACTACAAGATATGGAATTAGATACATTTGCTCAAAAATTAAGATATCTTAGACTTGAGAGAAATTTAAATCAACATGAATTTGCTAATTTATTGAATAGGAGCTTTACTAGTGTATGTTATTGGGAACAAGGAAATCGAATCCCTAAAACAGAAACTATAAAAGAAATAGCTGAAGTTCTTAATGTTGATTATACATATTTTAAAGACCAGTAATTTTAAAATTACCGGTCTTTAAACACTATAAAAAGAGTTAATGCTTAACAACCTAAACATTAACTCTAAAACTATTTTTAATCTTTTATTTTTAAAATACATCCAATTGATTTTCAGTTGCAAATTTACCTCTGCCTTTAATCTTACAAATTAACTTATCTAGATGTTCTATCTCACATTCAGTTTATAATATTACACTAGCTTCATTGAAAGTTTTTTCATCTTTGTAAATTTATATTGTTTTTTTGTACTATAATAATCTCCTCTTCTTTAAAAATCTTGTCTATATCTTAGACGCCATCTAACTTATTTACGAATCTAGATAACTCACTTAAACTGTCCATATTATATACATAATCTATATATTCTTGTAGAAGCTTTCCAAACCAATCCGTTAAAGTTTTTATAATAGTAATTGTTAATGTATCATTAATAGGATCAATAGACAATCTAAACGTGCTTTCCTATAAATTTTTATTAATAGAAGTTATAAAGCCGCCCTTACTATCAGTATAAATCTCTAATTTATGTAATGCTCTAGTAACTGCAATATACAATAATCTTCTATCTCATTTATTATTTTTAAAATCATTTGCATTAACAATAATTATATAATAAAAAAATTCTAATCCTTTACTTAAAATTGCTGATAGTACATTTATACCTTTTTTAAACTTGCAATACTCATTATATATCAAATTAATACTTTTATTATTTAATACTTTTGCTATTAATATTATCTGCAATTGCTTTTATTGTATGGCTTCTTCCTATAATGCCACTAGAATAGATTCTTTATTAATAAAGTACTCTATTTATATCTTTTAAATTTTCATTAAGTAATCTTTTAAAGTTATTATAAATAATATTTCTACAATTTTTTATATTATATATATCATCAATCTTCTCATAAACCTCAATAAGATTCTTTGGCTCAATTTTTTTTCCATTCATCTTACTTATAGGTCCATCAGTTTCCACCAAAACTCTCTCCATCGGAATTTCACCTATTATTTTTTTCCCAGCTAAACTTCTTGTCATAGCTGGATTAATGGAAAAGTAATATCCCTCTTTAATAAACTCTTTAACCAAATCAACATTACCAGTATACCAATGAATTATAGCATATTTAACTTTATTTTTTTTTAATAAAGCTAACACCTCTTTCTCAGCTTTTCTTTACAAATAAAATCAAATATTACTATTTGCTTTGATTTATAATTCTCATAAGGCTTTGAAAAATCCAATCCTACTTCACCTACATACTTGGTTTTATGCATTGCTCTTAAAAATGAAACCTTATCAAATTTATTACTAATAATCATTTGAGGGTTATATCCTACTGCAAATTTTATGTATTTAGTCTCTTTATACATTCCAATACAGCTTTCAAATACCCCTGGAAGATTAGTAACACAAATAGTATATTGTTCTAATTTATTTATATCATCATAAATTTGACTATGATTTTTATAACAATCTAAATGAAAATGCGTATCAATTAAATTATTCATTTTTAATCTCAACTCCTGTATAATTTAATATATCTCCATTATCATTTTTACTCTCTTCTATTACCATTATCTTTAATTGCTCCATAGACTCAATATAAACTTCTGATAGTTTTTCTACCTCATCATTACATAAGTTTCCTGTTTTAATAACTAATTTTTTCACTTCTGATTTATCTTCTAGTGATAAATATCTATTTAGACTCCATAATACCGCCTTTAAATCACTTGCTCTTCCTTCTATTTTGTTATATTTATTAATAAACTCTCTGCTTATATTATAGTTAGTATTATAATTTCCATCACAACTCTTAGCATTATTCATTGAAGCTCGTCTAATTAAGCAAGGATAACAATACCCACAATTTAATGGTGGTGTAATTTTATCATATCTTGATAAACATGGATGTGAGCAAGATATTGTTAATCCTGCACCCTCAATAAATGCTTGCGTACTCTTCACTTCCTCAACTATGTTCCCCTTACTCCTATATGCATAGAAATTCTCCACCTTATTTGTTACGCCTATAGCCTCTATGATTTTATTGAGTTCTCTTAAAAAATATGGGTGTGTTGTTCTAGTACTACATGTTCCCTTTCTACTCATAGTTAAGGCAACATTTAATCCTATAAATCCATTTTCAGGAATATACACTGGAATATCATTGCCAATAATTGCTGCTATAGCCAATGCACCAGCTATAAATAAAAATGACCTACTCCTACTTGTACTTTCTACCCCCATGTTATATTTATTATCTTTTTCATTATTAACCATCGGTGCGTATGGTGTTCCATTAAATNNNNATTAAATAATAGTATCTCTTTATTACTTTGATTGTAGTTATTTTCAAGTATGTCAAATATTTGTTTTTGTCTTTTCTCAAGAAGACCATATTCCTTAAATCCTACAAAACAAATATTCTTTTTTTCTTCTAATAGTTTTACTGCACCACAAAATGAATCTAATCCTCCAGAAAATAAGCTAACACAATCAAATTCTTTATTTTTTACTAAATTAAATTTGCTAACTTTATTTCCTCTAAATTTCTCTAGAGTACTTCTAAAATTAAACTTCCATACATCACCACTTAAAAATCATAATGTTTTCTCTAAATCATACTTTACTTTATTCCATTTTTCTAAATCTAATACTGGAATATTTACTTCTA
>NZ_MNRT01000043.1:58104-169574 GCF_001916075.1 Clostridium sp. 29_15 | reverse complement strand
GAGGTGTAAGTGTGGTAACATATTTAGCTGACTGATACTAATAGGTCGAGGGCTTGACCAATAAAAATAGATTATCATTTATATGCAATTTTCAGAGAATATTCTCTAATAATCCGCGATAGCTCAATGGTGGAGCACTCGGCTGTTAACCGATAGGTTGGAGGTTCGAGCCCTCTTCGCGGAGCCATAAGACAGAAGTTATACTTCTGTCTTTTTTTGTATATAAAAATAAAGTATAATAGATTTTAGATATAATTAAAAGAAAGAGGAGGGCGATACAATGCTTTCAAAAGAAATAGCACAGCAAGTACTTGGTCGTTGTTTAGTAACTGGAGGAGACTTTGCAGAAATTTTTGAAGAAGATACAATAGATAATTCCATAAGTATTTTAAATGGGAAAGTTGAAAATTCCATAGGAGGAAGAGCTTATGGAATAGGAATAAGAATATTTAAAGGGCTAAAAAGCGTTTATGCTTATACCAATAATAATAGCCTTCATTCATTATTACAAACTGCCGAAAAAGCAGCATTAGCATTGGGAGAATTAAAAGAAGATATAAGCATAACTCTATATGAAAAAGAAACTATAAACATACATCCCACAATTTATTTACCATCTGTTGTAGAAGCAGATAAAAAAATAGGTATAATGAAGATAGCTTATGATGCAGCAAAGAATTATCATAGTGAAATTTCACAAGTAAGTGTTGGTTATGGTGATAAGGAACAAAACATATTAATAGCAAATACAGAGGGATTATACACAGAAGATAAGAGAGTAAGAACAAGATTATTTATTAATGCAGTAGCATCTGCTAATGGTGAAAATCAAACAGGAATTGAAGGCCCAGGTAGAAGAGCTGGAATAGAAATGTTCAAATATATAGATCCTGAATATTATGGAAGACAAGCTGCAAAAACAGCACATACTATGCTTCATGCTAAGAATTGCCCTGCAGGAAAGATGACAGTAGCTATTGATAATGGGTTTGGTGGTGTTATATTCCATGAAGCATGTGGACATTCATTAGAAGCTACATCTGTTGCTAAAGGAAATTCTGTATTTACAGGTAAATTAGGAGAACAAATAGCATCTTCTAAGATTACGGCTATTGATGATGGAACAATTCCCAATGCGTGGGGCTCACTAAATATAGACGATGAAGGTACTCCAACACAAAAGAATATCTTAATTGAAAATGGTATTTTAAAATCTTATATGATAGATAAATTAAATGCTAGAAGAATGGGCATGGAAGTTACAGGAAGCGGAAGAAGACAAAGTTATAAATATGCTCCAACTTCAAGAATGACTAATACGTATATAGCTAATGGAGATAATACACCAGAAGAAATCATAGCATCAATAAGTGATGGATTATATGCTAAAAAAATGGGTGGAGGTTCTGTGAATCCTGTTACAGGTGAGTTTAACTTTGCTGTATCAGAAGGATATTTAGTAAAGAATGGAGAAATCCAAGAACCAGTTAGAGGTGCAAGTTTAATAGGAAAAGGTAGCGAAATATTAATGAATATTGATATGGTAGGAAATAATATGACTCAAGGACAAGGAATGTGTGGATCATCTTCAGGAAGCATACCAACTAACGTAGGTCAACCTATGATAAGAGTAAGTGAAATTACTGTAGGTGGAAGATAGGAGGTAATGTAATGGAATTAAAGATATTTGTAAATCAATTATTTAAGGAAGCTAAAGATGTAGGGTTTGCTGAGTGTGAAGTATACTATGTTGATAGAGAAAGCCTTAGTATAAATGTATATAAGGAAGAAGTAGAGAAATATAACTTAAATACTTCTTATGGGCTATCATTTAGAGGAAAGATGGGTGATAGGATAGGATACTCTTATACAGAAATACTAGATGAAGAAGCAATTCATATGCTTGTTAATAAGGCTAAGGAAAATGTATTAGCTATAGAAAGTGAGGATGTTCAATTTATTTATGGTGGAGACAAGGAGTATAAAGAGATATCTACTTATTCAGAAGCTCTTGAAAATATATCACCAGATAAGCTTATACAAATAGCATTAGATATGGAAAAGGAGACTAAAGCTTTAAATAGCAAAGTAGAAAGTTTTGCAGGGTGTGCTGTAGCTTATAGTTCTGGTAAGTATGGCATAATAAATAGCAAGGGATTAAACTTACACAATAAATCTAATTTATTATCAGCATATGTATGTCCAATAATAAAGGAAGATGAAAAGATGTATGATGGCTTTGGATATGCAATAGCTAAATCTCTTGAAGAAGTTAATCCTAAAAAAATAGCAGAAGATGCTGTAAATGACGCTTTATCTAAAATAGGTGGAAAAGCTATTCCTTCAGGTAATTATCCTATAGTTATAAAAAATGAAGCAATGGTTTCAATGTTATCTACTTTTGCTGGAATATTCAGTTCAGATGCAGCTCAAAAAGGGTTAAGTCTTTTAAAGGGAAAAGAAGGAGAAGAAATAGCATCATCAGTAATTAACTTAGTGGATGATCCGCATTTAAAAGATGGTCTTGCATCAGTAGGATTTGATGATGAAGGAGTGGCAACAGAAAAAACTTATCTTATTAAGAATGGAAGATTAGAAACATTATTATACAACTTAAAGACTGCTAATAAGGCTGGTGTTAAATCAACAGGTAATGGATTTAAGAATTCATATGCATCATCAATATCAGTATCACCTACTAATTTCTACATTGAAAAAGGAAACAAGAATTTTGATGAGTTATTGGCAAATATAGAGAAGGGTCTTATTATAACTGATTTTGCAGGGCTTCATTCAGGAGCAAATGCTATTACAGGAGAGTTTTCTTTAGCAGTTAATGGATTCTATATTGAAAATGGTAGAAAGACATTCCCAGTTGAACAAGTAACTGCTTCAGGTAACTTCTTTAATTTACTTAAGGATATAGAAGAAGTGGGAAATGACTTAAAATTCCCTATGAGTAGTGTAGGAAGCCCATCTATAAAGGTTAAATCACTTGCCATAGCAGGAGAATAGACAGAATTAAAAATTAAAAATTAAGAATTAAGAATGAAAAATTAAGTAGTAATTTAAAACCATAAGTGAATTAACATGAAGGAAGTACTAAACATAAAATTTTTAACTGAGTAATACTATTCTATCTGAAACTAGTTATATTTTTTATAACTAGTTTCAGATATTATGATATTGTATATTTAAATTAAATCAGTTTACTAATTTTTTATTTTACATTTTTAATTAATTGAAGGGGTGTTTTTGTGGAAAAGTATGATTTAGTTGTCATTGGTTCTGGAGCTTCAGGATTGGTTTCTGCTATTATGGCCATGCGAGAAGGGGTAAAGGATGTTCTTATCATAGAAAAGGAAGAAGATTTAGGAGGAAATTTAAATTTATTTATCCATGATGGTTTTGGTAGCTTTTATTTAGGTAAAAAAGTAACTGGTCCTGAGTTTGCAAGTATAATGATAAATGATTATAAGGAGTTAGGTGGAAAATATTTAACTAGTAGTAAAGTTTTAGAGATAGATTCTGATAAAAAAATAACTGTTATTAATCCAGATAAAGGTGTTTATAATATTGAAGCTGGAGCAATAATATTTGCCACAGGATGTAAGGAGAAGTTTACAGGTAATATAATGATTCCAGTGGATAGATATTCAGGCATTTTTACTATAGCATCAGCTCATAGATTGATTAATTTCCATGGATATTTACCAGGAAAAGAAGTTGTAATACAAGAAAGCGGTAAGTGGTCAGCACTTTTAGCTAGGAGACTATTAATAGAAGGAGCTGAAATAAGAGCTTTAGTAACAGTTAAAAAAACATTAGATAAAGAGCAGTTAGATCTGTTTGAAGGTTTTAATATTCCTGTAATATATAATGCCAGAGTTTCAGAAATTGGAGGAGCAGAAAGGGTGGAGTGGGCTGCTGTAATGATTGATGAAAAGGAAGAAGAATTAATAGAGTGTGATTCTTTAATATTATCAGTAGGGTATTATCCAGAAATAGATTTATTAAGAGGCTTAAATGTAGATATAAAAACCATAAATACTGTTGAAGATGGATTTTTTGCTTGTGGCACAGTAAAGCATGGAATTGAAGGCGTATTTTCTAGTGGAGAAGATGGTTATATAATTGGGCATTTAGCTTCACAATATATAAAGAAGTATTTATACTAAATTGGTATAAATACTTCTTTTGCTTTATTGAATAATATATTCTGTTCTTTAGGATTAAAGTGAATATCAGCTCATAAAAATATAAAATCTATCATTATTGAGTGTCCTTAAAATAATTTTGTAAAACATTTTTTACAGATTAAAGTTTTACCACCATCAGCTTTTATGGAAGATGATTTATCAATTATTCCATTACAGATTGAACACTTTTCCACGGATGTAGTAGAACTTTCTTTTACTTTTGTAGTAGGAATGGCCTTTTTTAATGATGAATAAATTCTCTTTTCTGAAGGAGTAGCTTTTTCCTTAATTGTATATGTGACTTCAAAGGAACTTTCACCATAAAACTCTAATTCAAAACGAGGATTTTCTTTATCATAATATTCTTCAGTTATTATTCGACGAATCTGTGCATCATTAACTATAAGACCGCTTTTTTCAATACCATCAAAAATACTTTTTGTTATATTGGCAGTATCAGGATGACGTTTTTCACTTTTGTAGTAAACTTTTAAGATGGCAATTAAAGATTCCTCTAATATGATAGTAGGATTTTGGCTTCTAGCATAATAGGCTATTTCTTCTTCATATAAGGCATATTTGTCATGAGCTTTTCCAGTATTATATGGAAGTATCGCTCTACCTTCCTTATTATGTAATTTAAAATTAGATTTGGAAATAGGGGAACCTGGTACCACTACCTTGGCATATGGTTTCATAATTAATTCTCCTTAAAATTCTATAAATTGAAATAAATATTTAATGAATATGTAAGATTTAATTTATATAATTAAAATATCTACTATATTTAGAATATACAATAGACAGAAAAAATTAACAAGGTTTGTTTGATTATAGGGTTTTATTAAGATATAATACTCATTAGATATAAACAGTAATAAGAAGAGGTATAGATAGATATGGAAAAAAAATATATATTAGCTATAGAGTCAAGTTGTGATGAAACTTCAGCAGCTGTTGTTGTTAATGGAAGAGAAGTTTTATCAAATATAATAGCTTCTCAAATAGATACACATAAAAAGTTTGGTGGAGTAGTTCCAGAAGTAGCTTCAAGAATGCATATTGAAGTTATCAGCGGAGTAGTTCAGGAAGCATTAGAAGAGGCAGGAGTAACTTTACAAGATATTGATGCCATAGGGGTTACCTATGGACCAGGGCTAGTAGGAGCATTATTGGTAGGATTACAATTTGCTAAGGGATTAGCATTTTCAACTAAAAAGCCATTGGTAGGAGTTAATCACATAGAAGGACATATATGTGCAAATTACATACAACATAAAGATTTAAAACCTCCATTTGTTTCATTAGTAGTTTCAGGAGGACATACTTTCATAGTACATGTTAAAGATTATGGTGTATATGAAGTTATAGGACAGACAAGAGATGATGCAGCAGGAGAAGCATATGATAAGGTTGCTAGAGCATTAGGCCTTGGATATCCAGGTGGACCAAAGATAGATAAGTTAGCAAGGGAAGGAAATCCAGATTCTATTGCTTTTCCAAAAGCTAATTTTCATGATAAATCTTTAGACTTTTCGTTTAGTGGTGTTAAATCAGCAGTATTAAATTACTTAAATAAAGCAAAGATGCAAAATGTTGAAGTTAATAAGGCAGATGTGGCGGCTTCTTTCCAAAAAGCTGTAATAGAAGTATTAAAAGATAATGTAATGGAAACATGTAAAAGTAGAAATGTTAAGAAGATAGCCATTGCTGGAGGAGTTGCATCTAACTCAGCCTTAAGAGAAACGATTATGAATGCTGCATCAAAGAAAGGAATAGAAGTATTATTCCCAGCACCAGTATTATGTACAGATAATGCAGCTATGATTGGAAGTGCAGCATATTTTAATTTAGTAAATGGTAAAATAAGTGATTTAAACTTAAATGCAAAACCTAATTTAAAGCTATAATAATATAAAAGGAGATTGAAAAAATGAACTTATTGCCACATTCAAATGGAGTAAGAAGAGTTAATATGAAGAGGCAAAGAACTACTAAAGAAAAATTAAAGTATATAGCTAAGGTTTTATTAGGTATAATAATAGCAGGCTTTATTGTGCAACAAATTACAAACTTTATAGCAGGAGAAACTTTAATAGAAAGAGTAGATTACATTACAGTGGATGATAAAAGAATGGATTTTAGATTAAGTGGAAGTGGAAATTACACTGTAGTATTTGATGGAGTGCTTGGGGGAAATCTAGAAGTTTGGAATACAATTGCCAGTGAGCTGGAGGAAAATGATAATGTAGCAACTTTCTTATATAATAGAAGAGGATATGGCTTTAGTGCATCTGGATCAGCTAGAACAATTGAAGAGCAAGCTCAGGACTTAAAGATACTATTAAGAAAATCTGGAGCTTTAGAACCATATATATTAGTGGGAGAAGAGTATGGTTCATTAGTATTAACTAGCTTTGCAGAGCAGTTTCCAGATTCAGTTGCCGGAATTGTTTCAGTTAATCCGTTAGTGGAAGAAGATATTAAAAATTCACGAAATAGTTTAAAGAATGTGGCTTTAAGAATAAGAAGAAAAATAGAACAATTAGGCTCATATATTGGATTAACAATGCTTTTGGATAAATTAAATTTAGATGTTAATATTAATGACTTAGAAGATAATTTAGAAGGCGAGGCTTTAGAGGAATTTTCAAGTCATAGAACTAAAGCAAGTTATACCAGTGCAGTGAGCAATGAATTAAGAAATTTATCAAATTATAATTTAGATATTCAGCAAGATGGAGTATTTACAGGAAAGCCTTATTGTTTAATAACTAAAAATGAAGATGATAGGTTAAAGAGCTTAGGAGATGAAGGTTTAACTACATCTATTGTCAGCAATACTGATTCTTGCGTATTATCATTAAGTAAAGCTATTGATATACTTGCAGGAATAAGAGGAGTAATCAAGCAGTGTAATGATCTTAAAAAATAGAAAGTTATTTTATAGCTTTCTATTTTTTATATATAAAAGTAGTAAAAAAGTTTATTGTGAAATTAGTATGAATTATAGATTTAAAACCTATTTGTCATATATTTGACACATAAGGTGGTTATATTATAAGTATAGAATAGTTAACGGAAAGGGAGAGTTAGTCATGGATGATAAGAATATTTATGATGTAGTATACAGTAGTGGAGATGATAATAATACTTATAATTTTCAAGAGCCACCTGTTAAAGTTAAAAAGAAAAGAGGATTTAATAAGACAATAGCAGCAGTTATTGTTTGTACATTATGTAGTGGCTTCATAGGAAGTGGAGTAACATATTTGGCATTAAAGGATAATTTAAAAGAAACAAAGACAATTAATGTAAATCCATCAAAATTTGATACTAAAAGTGAAGCTTTAAGTGCTACGGAAGCATATAATAAAGTTGCGCCAGCCGCTGTTGTAGTTTCAACTAAATCAGTAACTCAGGGATATTTCATGCAAACTCAGGAAGTTGAAGGAATTGGATCAGGATTTATAATAAATGAAGAAGGTTATATCCTTACAAATTATCATGTTGTAAAGGGAGCACAAGAAATATCAGTTACATTAAGTAATGATGTAACAACTACAGCTCAGATAGTTAATTATGATGAAAATCAAGATGTAGCAATGATTAAGATAACAGATGAAAGTGTTAAAATACCAGCAACAGTAGAACTTGGAGATTCAGATTCATTACAGCCAGGTGAAGAGGTAATAGCAATAGGTACTCCATTATCAACAGAATTATCAAGTACTGTTACTAAAGGAATAATCAGTGCTACTAGTAGAAGTGTTGCTGTTGAATCAGGAGTAACAATGAACTTAATTCAAACAGATGCTGCAATAAATGCTGGTAATAGTGGTGGACCATTAGTAAACACTAAAGGAGAAGTAGTTGGTATAAATTCAAGTAAGATTAGTGGTGAAGCAGTAGAAGGTATTGGATTCTCAATTCCAATAAATGATATAAAGGATAAGATAGAATCATTATCAAAGCCAATATTAAATTTAGGGATTTCAGTTAGAACTATTGATGAAGCACTATCTAAGCAATTAAATATGGAACAAGGATTATATGTAGTTGAAGTAACAGAATTTTCTTCAGCTGAAAAGGCTGGGTTAAAGGCTGGAGATATAATTGTTAAAGCTGATGGAAATAGAATAACAACATTTGATGAATTTAAAGCAGTAAAGAATGGTAAAGAAGAGGGAGATGAAATATCTCTTGAAGTAATAAGAAATGGTGAAAGTAAAACAATAAATGTAAAATTAACAGCTAGTTAATATTTAGGTTAAATAAAAAGGGTTTAGTTATTATGGTAACTAAGCCCTTTTATTTTATATGTCAATTAGTTTTCCCTTAGTATATCAATGTAAGCTGATAGAGTAAGTTTAGCGGTATTACTCCAAGTAAATTTAAGACTGTTTTTATAACCTTTTTCACCATACTCAGCAAGAAGGCTTGGTGAATTTAGTACTCTCAACATTGCTTCACTTAAAGCAGATTTATCAAAAGGATCAATAAGAATAGCTGAATTATTAGCCACTTCAGGAATAGAGCTAGTGTTAGATGTTATGACAGGAGTTTGGCAGCTCATTGCTTCTAAAATAGGTAATCCAAATCCTTCATAAGAAGATGGATAGACGAAAAGGTCAGAAGCATTATGGAAGTATGGCAAATCATAATCTACTACAAAATCTGTAAAAATTACTTTATCATCTATAAGAAGCTCTTTAGTAATTTCCTTTAGACGAAGGCCTTCATCTTTAAGGGAGCCACATATTACAAGAGAGTAATTTTTATTTAATGAGGATAGTATATTTTTAAAGGATAAAATAAGTTCATAAACATTTTTACGTTTACTAAAGCCACCTAAATACAAAATAAAAGGAGTAGTGATTTTATACTTTTTATTAAGGTAATCTTTGCAGTTATCTTTAGGAAGAGGTTTATATAAAGTGTTAGCAGCTAATGGAGTAACATATATCTTATCTTCTGGACAGTTAGGAAAAAATCTTAATATATCCTTTTTAGAATAATTAGAAACAGTTAATATACCATGACAGTTTTTTATTATAAAGGGCATATCAGTGAGGAATCTTTCTAAATAACCTTTGCCAACGGTTTCAGGCATAATATAGGGAATTAAATCATGAATAGTGACGATGGAAGGAGTGTTATAGGTGTTTGATAAACCCATACCATTTTGTGGTATATGGTGTAAGTTAATATTATATTCTTGTAGTATGCTAGGATAGTAATAATTTTCAAAGAATAAATTATGTTTTTTAGAAGTTAATATGACCTTGGAGTTTTTACGTTTATATTTTTGAAAATTATCACCAGCCCAAAATATTGTATAGTTATTTTTTTTATCTATATTAAGGAGTTCTAATGTTAAATTTTCAATATAAGTACCTATTCCAGAGCCTTTATATAAATTAATACCACGAGCATCAATAGAAAAGTTCAAAAATAAGCGCCTCCTAAAAAAACCTTATACAATAAAATATTATCATTTTAAATTAATGTGATAGAAACACAATAAAATATGCATATTCATATAATACAGATGAGAGAATGTTTAGGAGACATTAATGGATATAAATGAAATAAAAGATATAGTGGAAGAAAACTATAATATTAATATTAGGTCAATATTAAAGGTTAAAAATTCATATAATGTGAAAGCTGATGAGGGAGAATATTGTATAAAGAATATAAAGTATGACTTTCCTCATTTTAATTTTATTATAAGTGCCATAGAGCATTTACAAAAAAGACAGTTTAAAACTATACCAGAAATACTGCCTAATAAGGTAGGAAATAAGTATATAAAAATAGATGAAGATTATGCTTATATCACTAAGTGGATACCTTCAAGAGTGAGTAATTTCAATAATCCTGTTGAGCTTCAAGCTATAGCAATAAAACTAGCAGAGCTGCATAAATGTAGCAAAGGGTTTAATTTGAATAGGGAAATGAGACCAAGAATTGGATGGTATTCATGGGTTAATGTTTTTAACACAAGATGTAATGAAATATTAGATTTTAGAAAAAGAATATATCAAAAGGCATACAAAAGTGATTTTGATAGGATTTATTTAGAGCATATAGATAATGAAATTGATAGAGGGCAAAGGGCAGTAAAGGGTCTTGAGAGAAATGGATATTTTGTTCTTATGGATAGAGAAGTAAAGAAAAGAGGTTTTTGCCATCATGATTTTGCTCATCATAATATCTTAATTGATAAAGATTATCAGATAAATATAATAGATTTCGATTATTGTATATTAGATACTCATATACATGATTTATCATCCTTGCTTATAAGAGTTATGAAGGATGGTAAATGGAATAATAAAACTGGAGATTTAATTATTAATAATTATCGGGAAGTACTAGAGGTAACAGATGATGAACTAAAGATTATGAAGTATTTTATTATGTTTCCCCAGAGCTTCTGGCAGATAGGGCTTCAATATTATTGGGAGCAGCAGCCATGGAATGAAGAGGTATTTATAAATAAGATAATTAGGTATTTAGAAGATGTTGAATACCGGGAAATATTTTTAGATGAATACTTTAAATAGGAGGATAGTTTCATGGATATTTACGAGTATTTAAGCAGCAGAAGCATTATCATAAGTGATGAAAAATTTAAAGACAATGCTGAAGTAAGTGTTAGTGATCAAATTCAGTTAATATCTGATGCACATAAGAGGCTTTTAGATGGAAAAGAAGCTATTATACCAAGAATTCAAAGTGTAATTGGCAGGGAGTTTGAGGGATATAAAGTTGATATAAAAAAGAATAAAAATTATATAAATAAAATTATTAATAATAAAAGTACTAATTATATTGAAGATTATTTAATAGATGAAGGCTCTCGTATTATAAAAAAGGCTCAAGAAACTCTTAGCTTATTAGATTTGGAAATCTATTTTTCAATAATTAAAAGAAGCATGAAAAGATATGAAATATGTTTAGGGAGAGTTGATGAAAGTAGTTTAAAGAGAGATAAGAATGAAATAATTTATATAAGAAGCAATAAATATATTGTTTATGATTTATTGGAAAGCGATTGTTATAATTATATAAAAAAAATCAAAAGAAGAAAAAAAGGATATGGTATAAACAATATAATAGATGAGTTTGTTAATAAATCAGCATTAGATCAGGGGAGTATTAAGTATTTAAGAATTTTATCAATATATCCTAATGAATCTATGAAAATCTTAAATAAATGTAGAAATGGTAGGATTGATATTACAAATGAGGATGTAGTGAGTAAGTTTAGAAATGCAAAAGAATGTGATGGTATTAAACTTTTATGAGAGGTAATAAAATGAATAAAAATAGATATGTTGAACGAAAGGTTTTATGTGATTATGACTTATGTGAAGGATTATTTGATAAGCTTAATTTAAATGTTCAAGATATGATTCCACTTAGAAAGGTATTCTTATTAGTTACTGATAAGGGAAAGAAAATATTAAAAAGATGTGATATGAAATTTGAAGATGTACAGTTTATTGATGAAGCTTTAAATTATATATATTTATTAGATAAAGATGTAATTAGGTATTGTAGGAATAAAGATAATGAAGTTATAACAACATGGAATGAAAAGAACTATATTCTCCTTGATATGATTGAAGGAAGAGAAGCAGCATTTACTAATCCAGTGGAGATATCATGGTGTACTAAAGCAATAGAAAAGCTTCATATTTCATCAAAGGGAATGGAAAAATACTTAAAGGAGTTAAATATAAAATGCAAATATGGCAGTAATATAATTAATGATTATATTGATGATTTAAAGAATATAGAACAAATGAAGCTTTTGGTGAAAAAGTACAAATATAAAAATGAGTTCGATAGCTTATTTTTAAAGAATGTAGAAGTTATGGAAAAGCAAATGAACAAAGCTATAGAATTATTAATGAAGACTAGCTACGAAAAGATGAAGAAAGATAATAGATACTTTTATTTATGTCATAATGATTTAGCGCATCATAACTTTATAATAGATAATGATAATGTTAATATAATAGATTTTGACTATTGCAATATTGATTTACGAATTAAAGATATATATATATTTATCAATAAGGTTATTAAGAATCTTGTTTATGAAAAAGAGGCTATAGATAGTATTTTAGAAGCTTATGAAAAGCCAAATGATAAAATAGATAGCCAAGAAAGAGAAATATTAAATGCTCTTATATGTTATCCATATGATTTTGTAGAAATTATTAAGTTATATTATTATAAGCAAAAATCATGGGAGCAAGAAGTATTTATAGGTAGGCTTAAAAATAAAATAGAATTAGATGATTTTAGAATTGCATTAGTAAAGAGGATTCTGAAATAAAAAAATGAGCTGCAATAAAAGTTATAATTTTATGCAGCTCATTTTTATTAATTTATTTAGAATTAATAATTTTTTCATAAGCAGAAATAGTGTTTTTAGCAGTTTTTTGCCAGGTATAGTTAGAGCTTGTTATAAGACCCTTTTGAACCATAGTCAGTTTAAGAAGGCTATCACATAATACTTTCTCCATGGCGTAGCTTAGGGCATATACATCATAAGGATTTACCAATAAAGCAGAATTATAGAATAATTCTGGTAGGGAAGTGATATTTGATGTAATAACAGGAGTACCACAAGCCATTGCTTCTAACGGAGGAAGTCCAAAACCTTCATAAAATGATGGATAAGTTAATAACTCACATGCATTATAAAAAATAGGTAGATCTTCTAAAGGAATAAAATCAGTAAAAATTACTGAAGATGAAATATTAAGCTCTTCAGTTCTTAATTTATATCTATCATATGAAATACCTTTTCTACCAGTTATAACTACTTTAAGATTTTTTCTTAGAGTAGGATTTAAAAGGGAATAACTTTCTAATATGCCTAATATATTTTTACGAGGGCTATATCCACCTACATATAAAATAAAGTCATCACTTATTCCGTATTTTTCTTTAATGATTTTTTTACATGAATTCTTACTTAGAGGGCGATAAATTTCTTCTGCAGCAAGATGTGTAACATAAATTTTTTCTTTAGGAAAGTTAAATTCCTTGGCTATATCTTCCTTTGAAAAGTCAGATACAGTTATTATGCCATCGCAATCTGGTATTATTTTAGGAAGTTCCTCATTAAATATTTTTAAATATCTATCACTGACTGTTTCAGGCAATTTCAATGGGATTATATCATGCAAGGTAATGGCTTTAAGACAATTAATATTTTTTGAAAGTCCTACTCCGTTTTGAGGAACATGATATAAATCCATCTTATTATTTTTTAAGATATTAGGAGTTTTAACATCATCCCAAAAATGATTGTTTGAAGACTCCTTAAGACATTCTATGGTAAAGTTATCTTTTAAAACTAAATCAGTGTTTTGTGGCAAGAGTATCAAGTATTGATTACTTGAATCTACTATACTTAAGTTATTAATTAGCTGATAAGTATAAGTGCCAATGCCTGTTCCTCTATACCATTTAGCAGCTCTTCCATCAATGCCGATCTTCATGATTTAATCCTTTCATAGTTGTTTTAATTTATTATATTAAAGCAAGCAAAAAAATGTTAATAAAAGAAAATAGATATACATATAAATATATAGGGGGTGATAAAAATGATGAGAGAGTTTGAAATAGAGAGGCAGTTTCAAATAAAAATTGATATTATAAAGGCTAATAAAGGTGTATATTACTTAAAAACTAATAAAGGCGAAAGATGTCTAAAGAAAATTAATTATGGACCTCAAAAACTCTTATTTGTTTATGGAGCAAAAGAGCATCTCATAAAGAATGGGTTTGAATCTGTAGATAGATATTTCTTAAATAATGAAGGTGAGCCTTATGCTTTAGTAAATGAGGATTTATACACCCTATCTGAATGGCTAGATGGAAGAGAATGTGACTTTCATAATTTAGAAGAGGTGAAATTAGCAGCTGAAACTCTAGCCAGATTACATGAAGCTTCTAAGGGGTATGATCCTCCAGAGAATTCTAAGCTAAAAACAGATTTAGGTAGATGGACTAGCCTCATGGAAAAGAGAATAAAATCATTAGATAAAATGAGAGATATGATAAGAAAGAGAAATAATAAGACTAATTTCGATATGTTATATCTTAAATCTATGGATTTTTATAAGGAAATTGGTAAAAATGCCTTGATGACATTAAAGGAATCAAATTATATAGAACTTTGTGAAATTGCAGAAAGGAATAAAGGATTCTGCCATCATGACTATACTTATCATAATATAATACTTACTGATGACAATAAGGTAAATATAATTGATTTTGATTATTGCAAGAGGGAAATAAGAGCTTATGATATTTCAAATTTTATGATTAAGGTGCTTAAGAGATGTAACTGGAACTTAGAGTATGCTAAGGAGATAATCAATGCATATAATAGTGTATCTCCTTTAAGAGATGATGAATATAAAGTGCTTTATGCATATCTTCAATTCCCGCAGAGATACTGGAGGTTAGCGAATAGATATTATTATAATGAGGTTAATTGGGGACAAAATACTTTTTCTAATAAAATTGAAAGTATAATAAATGAACAAGAGAAGTTTACTAAGTTTTTAGATGATTTTAAAAAGGAATATTCCCTTTAAAAAATAGGGCTGTTTAAAGAAACAGCTCTATTTTTTATCTTGCTAAATAAAAGTAAATATTTCATTAAACAAAGAGTCGATTATTCTCATATTATAAAATAGTAATATGAAATATGGAGATGCATATGAAAATAGGCGATATTGTTGTGAGAAAGTCATATGATAAGGACATAATATTTAGAATTATAGATATAAAGGAAGTAAGGGGAAAAGTATATTGTATTTTGAAGGGATTAAGCATAAGAATAATAGCAGATTCACCTAAAGATGATTTAGAAGTTGTAGATTATGTATATGTGGAAGAAAAGGAAAAGATATTAAATAATAGAGTAAATGAAGCAATGAAAAAAGCAAAAAGCATGCAGAAAAGAATTGGTATGAGAGAACAGATAAATTGTCGTATTAATAAAAATACAAAGGCACAAGCTGTAAATAATGATATGTTCTTTGGTAGACCAGGGAAAATACTTCATATAGATGGTGATGAAGAATACTTAGAAACATGTTTAAAGGTTTATAAGCAACTATCTTTAGATGCAGTAGGAAAAGCAATAGCAGAAAAGGAGCAATGGACTAAAGTAATAGATCTTGTCAAAGAAGTAAAGCCTGATATTGTAGTTCTTACAGGACATGATAGTGTGATAAAGAGTACAGATGATTATTTAGATCTTGAAAATTATAGAAATACTAAATATTATATTGAAGCAGTCAAGGCATTGAGAGATTATAATTCCAGCTATGATGAGCTAGTGATATTTGCAGGAGCTTGTCAATCATGTTATGAATGCCTTTTAGATGCAGGAGCTAATTTTGCTAGTTCACCAAGCAGAGTTCTTATACATTGTCTAGATCCTGTTTTTGTTTGTGAAAAAATAGCCTATACCAAAATAGATGAAGTTGTTTCTATAACAGATTTAGTTGAAGGTACTATTACTGGGATTAAGGGCATTGGTGGATTGCAGACTAGAGGGAAATACCGTGAAGGATATCCAAGGTCAAATTATATATAGTTAGTATATAGCTGAGCTGTATTGAATGATATAGTTCAGCTATATAAGATATAAAAATTAATAAAATTTTAGAGTTACTGTATAAAATTTATAAAATTTGAAACAATAATTAATGGATTGATAATATTATCTAAAAAGTAAAAGTTTACATTGACAAGTGTATATAAAGATGATAAAATATTTTGTTTTATTTGACAAATGGAAAAAAAAGGAGTAAAATTTATATTAGAAAGAGGGTGTTTTCATGGAAAGAAACAGGACTTTAGCAACAATTAGGAATGATATTGAAAGGCATGTAGGTGAAAAAGTAACCTTAAAAGCCAATGGAGGCAGAAAAAAAATTCTAGTCAATGATGGAATAATTGAAAGCGTTCATCCAAGTATTTTCGTTGTTAGATTAGACAATGACACCCAAAGGACCGTGACATATAGCTATTCAGATGTTTTGACAAAAACAGTTATGTTGTATTATGCTGTATAATTAAAGGCTTCGAATAAATATCGAAGTCTTTTTTTATATATAAAAAAAGAAAGATGGCGGGTATCCATCTTTCAACTATGGTATAAAAGGGTATTGAGAATTTATGAGAGGTTATATGGTCAATAACCATATTTATAATACGACATATTTTTAATGTTGTCAACAATATATTAAAAAAAATATAAAAAAAACTTAAATTACGTCTTTGATTCGACATGATGTTTATAAAATTATATCTTTCATAAAAGTTTTCTTAGAAAATTATAAAAAGCTATTTGAAAGTGTTAACAAATATCATTTATTAGAATAAATATATAGTTAGGGAAATATATATTATAGTAGTTAAGCTATAGGAGGGATACTATGTCACAAATAGATGTCATTAAAGAAAATGTTCAATATGAACAGCTTTTAAGAGAAAGTACTGGAAGCAATATTTTGAAAGGGGAATACTTAATTAAGGATTCACATCCAGATGTACATGAAATCTTAGGAGTTGATGCAAAGGCTACAGTGACCAATAAAGAAGTTTTAGCTGATAAAGTTATGCTTGAAGGTGTTGTAACCTATACTGTTTTATACTTATCTATTGATGAAAGTGATATAGAGAGAATAAATTCTGTAAATCTATCAGAAAAGTTTGCAGATTATCTAGAACTCACTGGTATAGAACATAAAGTCCTTTGTGATGTTGAATGTGTAGTAGAACATATACAAGCTAATATTATGAATGAGAGAAAAATAGCCATAGAAGGAGTTAGGACTACAAAGTGGCATATTTATGAGATTGATGAATTTGAATTTATTAAGGATTTGGAAGGAAGTTCAGATATTCAAGTTCAAAAGGAAACTGAAGAGATAAATAAGGTAATTGGTGATAAAGAAATAGAACTTATGGGAAAATCAATTTTAAAAGCTACTATGGATAAGCCAGAAATAGAAGATATATTACAATGTTCATTAAATCTTCATAAGAAGGAAACTAAGCTAGGAGAAGATAAGATATATTTTGGCTGTTATTGTAAAGTAGAAGTTTTATATAAGGGAAAAGATACTGATGATATCGTACTTTTAAATGATGATGTATATTTATCTAAAGAGCAAGAGCTTATTGGATGTAATGCTGATATGATGGCGTATAATGAAGTGGATATAGTAAATAGTGACTATATAGTAACTTTAGATGATTTAGGGGAAAATAGAATTATCAATGTTGAGTTCTTAGCTAAAGGCGTAGTTAAAGTCCTATCTAAGGAGAAGATTGATTTAATAAATGATGCATATTGTCCATCACAACCAATAGACTTAATAAAGAATAATCATGATATTGGCTTAATACATGGTATGGTAAATACAGAGGTAATTTTGAAAGATAATATATCTTTAGATGATGATAAAGAAAAGATAGGGTCAATTATAATGACGTCAGGATGCCCTGTTATTACAGATAAAAGCGTTGAAAATGATAAAATAAAATTAGAAGGAGTAGTAAAGGTTTCAGCATTATATAGAACTGCTGATGAGATAAGCAGGATAAATATGTGTACAGGAGAAGTTCCTTTCACTACAGCAATAGACTTGAAGGGTACTAATAAAGATATGGATGTAGTTAGTAAGGTACAAATGGAAACAATAGACTCAATTATTGAAGCTAATACTATAGGAGTAAGAATTACTTTAAGTGTATGGGCTAAGGTTTCTTATAAGGTCAATAAAGAATGGATAGTTGATGTTGTGGAAAGTGAAAATGGACGAACAGAAAGTGAAGCATCTGTCATAATCTATTCTGTAGATAAAGGAGATACCTTATGGAAGCTTGCTAAAAAATATAATACAACCATTGAAGAATTGGTAAAGATTAATGATATTGAAAATCCAGAAATAATAATCATTGGTCAAAAGCTTATAATACCAGGAAGAGCTATTTTTTAATTAACTTTTTAACCCCAAAAAAGGTAATCTCATTTGCGATTACCTTTTTTTGAATAATGAGTTGATATTATGGATAAAATAACAAACGTACGATTTGAGGTGAGATGATGAGTGAAAAAGTTGTCGGCAATTTAATTATCATTGGAGGGGCAGAAGATAAAGTTGGCGATAAGGAAATATTAAAGAAAGTAGTAAGTTGTATTAATAGGGAAAAGGATATGATTTTAATTGCAACTATAGCTACAGAATATCCAGAAAAAAGCTTTAAAAATTATGAAAAGGCCTTTAAATCCTTAGGTGTAAAGAATATTGAAAAATTAGATATAAAATGTCGAACTGATGCTTATGTAACTGAAAATATAAATTTAGTAAAGAAGTGTAGTGTTTTATTTTTTACAGGTGGAGATCAACTTAGGATAACTAGTATATTAGGGGGGACTCCAATTAATGAAGCTATAAAAAGCTTATGTAAGAGTAAAGCATCTATTGTGGGAACTTCGGCAGGAGCTTCAGTTATGAGTGATACGATGATAATAGAAGGAAAAGATGATGAATCACCAAGAAAATGCACTTTGAAAATGTCACCAGGATTAGGATTGGTAAAAAATATTATGATAGATCAGCATTTTGCACAAAGGGGAAGATTAGGAAGGCTTTTGACAGGAATAGCACAAAATCCAGAAGTGTTAGGGATTGGCATAGATGAAGATACAGCAATAATTGTCAGTGATGAAGGTATAGCTGAAGTTGTTGGATCAGGAGCAGTATATTTTGTTGATGGCAGTAGCATACGATATAGCAATGTTTCTGAGCAGTATAGTAATGAAGTGCTAAGCATGTTTAATGTTAAATTACATGTACTAAAAGAAGGAAATAAATTTAATTTACTTAAAAAGGCGCCTTTAGAGGAGGATATGAATTTTTATGAAAATGATAAGCAGCACAGTTTATAAAGGGAGAAATATATATTCACATAAAAAGTGTATAAAGCTAGAAGTAGATTTGGAAGGATATTCGGAAATTGCCAGCAAAGATATTGAATCTTTTAATGAAAGACTTTTAGAACTAGTTCCAGAATTATATACCCATAGATGTGGCATTGATGAAGAAGGCGGTTTTGTTAAAAGATTAAAGGAAGGAACATATCTAGCACATATATGTGAGCATATTATTATTGCTTTGCAAAATAGTGTAGGTATTAACTTAGCGTATGGAAAGGCAAGAGAAAAAAACGGGGATATCTACATCATAGTATTTCAATATAAATATGAAAAGGCAGCAATGGAAATTGTTAAGTTGGCTATTGAAATAATAAATAGCCTAATTAAGGGAAGTAATATAGATATTAATATGAAATTAAGCATAATAAGAGAAATAATTAATGAAGAGGCTATAGGCCCAAGCACGGCAGAAATTATAAAAGGAGCAGAAAAGTTTAATATGCCAGTGATAGATATTGGCAATGGAGATTTCTATCAGATAGGATATGGCAAGCAAGGAAGATGCATTGAAGCGGCTATAACCAGTGAAACAAGGTGTGTAGCAGTGGATATTTCCTGCGATAAGCTTATTACAAAAAAACTTTTAGATATTCAAAATTTGCCAGTGGCAAGAGGGCAGAAAGTTAGCAATGTACTTGATTTATTAAGAGCTGCCGATGAAATAGGTTATCCGGTGGTGCTAAAGCCACAATTTGGTAGTAAGGGCAAGGGAGTTTTTGTAGATATAAGAAGTAAAAAGGAATTAGTAAAGACCTATGATTATTTAAAGAATCAATTTAAAGATATAATCATAGAAAAGTATCATGAAGGCGATGACTTTAGAGTTTGTATTGTAAATAATGAAGTGGTAGCTGTATCAAAAAGAATTCCTCCTTTTATAATAGGTGATGGCTTAAAAAATATAGAGCAGTTAGTAGAAGATATTAATTCCACTGAAAATAGAGGAAGAAATCATGAAAAGCCACTTACTAAAATAGATATTGATTTTATTTATTTAAACGAACAAGGTTATCATTTATCCACTGTACTGGAAAAAGGGAAAAAGGTATTTTTAAGGCAAAATGCTAATTTATCTACAGGTGGAATAGCTGTTGATTATACCGATGCAATAAGCGATGAGAATAAAGAAATATGTGTAAGAGCCGCAAAAGCTATTGGGTTAGACGTTTGTGGAATTGATATTTGTACTAAAGATATTACAAAATCAATTAAGGGTAATGGAGTGATATTAGAGGTTAATTCAGCACCAGGACTAAGGATGCATGTATATCCTTCTTACGGTAAATCACGTAATATAGGTGAAAAGGTTATCAATATGCTTTACAATAATAGTGTGCAAAATATCCCTGTTATATCAGTGACAGGAACAAATGGGAAAACAACAACAACTAGAATTATTAGCAGTATATTAATGAAAATGGGATATTGTGTGGGTATGACATGCACTGATGGCATATATATAGATGGCAATTGTATTGATAATGGAGATGATACAGGAGCAGATAGTGCTACTTGTGTACTTTTAAATAGAGATGTTGATGTGGCTGTATTAGAAACTGCTAGAGGTGGAATCATCAGAAAAGGCTTAGCATATGATTTGGCAGATGTAGCTGTAATCACTAATGTTACAGAAGATCATTTAGGTTGTGATGGTATAGAAGATATGGAAGATTTATGCATGGTAAAGTCTTTAGTGGCAGAAGCTGTAAAAGAAGATGGATTTGTAGTTGTAAATGCTGATGATAAATATAGTTTGGATATTATTCCGCGGATAAAGGCGCAAATAATATATTTTTCAAAGGATTGCAATAATGATTATATTTTAGAAGCAATTAATAAGGATAATATATGTGTTTATTTAAGAGAAGGATATATATGTGTTTATAACTACGGTAGAGAATACAGAGTAATAAAGGTTGAAGATGTACCAATAACTTTAAATGGTGTATTGGAATTTAACATTGAAAATGTTATGGCAGCTTGTGCAAGTTTAATAGCAATGCAAGTAGATTATAGCATGATAAAAATAGGGCTTAGCAAATTTGAATTAAATGAAAAAGATAATTCAGGTAGATTTAATATCTATGACTGCAATGGGGTAAAAGCAATTTTAGATTATGGTCATAATATTGATGGATATAGAAAGGTTTTATCATCTCTTAAAGAATTGGCAAAGGGTAATATTATTGGTGTTATAGGGATACCAGGAGATAGAAGTAATAATGATGCTGTAAGAATAGGTAAGCTTAGTGGGAAGAATTTAAATAAGATAATAATTAAAGAAGATAAAGATAGAAGAGGGCGAAGATGTGGTGAGATAGCAGAACTAATCAAGAATGGAGTTCTTCAAGTAAATAAAGATTCAGATTTAAAAGTAATTTTAGATGAGGTTGAAGCGTTTAGAACAGCACTTATGGAAGCAAAGAGAGGAGATACGGTAATTGTATTCTTTGAAAAGAGAAAGCCTCTATTAGAAGTTATTGAGTACTTTAGAAAAGAGCAAGAGGAAAATGGATATAAAAAAATTAATTGAATAAGTGATAAATATTGGGTAACATTTAATTTCTTAATTTGCTTATAAGAAGTTTTATGTTACCCACTTTTTCAAAAATTTTATGTAATAAAAGATATATTTACTACAGATAAAATACTATATATAATAATAGTTATAAAGTTTAGATATATTTGAGTTTGAAGAATTAAATATATGATTATGACAGATTAAGTAAAAGGCTTTCGTCGAAAGGATTTGAATATATGAAAATTAAAGCATACGGTAAGGTAAATATATCTTTAGATGTGGTTGGAAAAAGAGAAGATGGTTATCATCTATTAAGTATGATAATGCAGAATATAGATTTATATGATGAAATTGAAGTTGAGAAGCAGAAATATGGAATAACTTTAGAATGCAATAAAAGTTATGTTCCTGTGGATAATAGAAATTTAGCATATAAAGCAGCTGAAATTTTTAAAGAAAGATATGATATTGTTGATGGAGTTAAAATAAATATAGAAAAGAATATTCCAGTTTCAGCAGGACTTGCAGGTGGAAGTACAGATGCAGCAGCTGTATTAAAAGTAATGAATGAATTATTTAATGTTAATGCAACTGAGGCAGAATTAATGGAGCTAGGTTTAAGATTAGGTGCAGATATTCCTTATTGCATTCATGGAGGCACAGCATTATGTGAAGGAATTGGTGAGATAATAACTCCTATCAAGTCATTTAAAGATAAAATAATAGTATTAGTTAAGCCAGCATTTGGAGTTTCTACTAAAGAGGTATATAAGAATTTCAATTTAGAAAAAGTTAAACAACATCCAAAGACAGCAGATATAATCAATGCTATAGAAAATGATAACTTAAATTTTGTAGCAAGTAATATGAAAAATTTATTAGAAAATGTTACATTAAGAAAACATAAGATATTAATAAAAATAAAAGAAGAAATGAATGCTTGTGGAGCGATAAATTCAATGATGAGCGGAAGCGGGCCAACAGTCTTTGCGTTTTTTGATGATATGCTAAAGGCACAAAAATGTTTTGAAAAGATGAAAAAGAAATATAGTGATGTATTTATTACAAGAACAATATAAAAATAAAAAATAGATAAATATGAATAATCCCCTAAAGTATGTCAATACTTAACTCATATAGGGGGTTATAAGTATGAAAAAGATTTTTAGTATATTTTTAGTTTTTATAATTTGCATAGGTATTTTAGTAGGCTCAACTAATGAGGGATGCTTGGAAGCACAACTAGTGAGCTTAAATTATGATGAAATTAAAGACAAGCTTATTAGATTTCATGTTATTGCAAATAGCGATTCTGATGAAGATCAAGCTGTTAAGTTACTAGTAAGAGATAAAGTTATTGATTATATTAATATTCAGTTAAAGGATGCTACAGAAGTAGATGAAGCAAGAAATATATTAATGGATAATATAGAAGAGGTAAATAATATAGCAATAAATGTACTTTGGGAAAATGGTTTTGATTATGAAGCTAAGACAATGATATCAAGAGAAAACTTTCCAGATAAGGTTTATGGAGATTATTTATTTCCACAAGGGAATTATGAAGCATTTAGAATTATCATCGGAAATGGTGAAGGTCATAACTGGTGGTGTGTGATGTTTCCACCATTATGTTTTGTAGATGAGACAAAAGGTGATGTTGATTCAAGTAACTTGAAAGAAGTTCTTGTTGATGATAATGATGAAGAAAACAATAATATAAAATGCAAATTTAAAATAGTAGAACTAATAAAAGATATTTTAAAAAATAATTAGGGGAATAAATATGACTAGAGTATAATAGAGTAAAGGAAATGAATGTATCTCCAATGAAATGTAAAAAGTTAGAAAAATATTTAATTAACGTAAAATAGGAGGAAATATGGAAAAGAGTGCAATAATATCTGTAAGAAGTTTTTCAGATTTAAATAAAGATGAAGTAATAGAAGTAGTTACGCCAGGAAAGTTTCATTTAGGAGAAAGTGAATTTAAGGCTGTGTATGAAGAGTCGGAAATATCAGGCATGGATGGAACAACTACTACTTTAGTTATAAAAGATGAGGCATTAATTTTAGAGAGAGAAGGTTCTACTACTACAAGAATGGAATTCAAAAAAGGAGAAGAAGTAGTTTCTTTATATAATACTCCGTATGGAATGATGAATATAAATATATATACAAAGGAATTAGATATAGATATGGATGATGATGGTGGAGTGGTATATACTAAATATATATTAGGATTAGAAGGGCAGTCAGGAATAACTATAGAGCTTAAAGTTAAGATTAGAGCTAATTAAGATAAAATCACAAGGTAATTATTAATTATCTTGTGATTTTTTTAAAATAAATATAAGTAATTAATATTGGTATATTCTAAATAACTGCATAGTTATATATTTATATGGAAATAATTATATAAAAAGGGGAAAGGAGTGAATATATATAGAAAAGTATCTAGTAATTATACAAATTATTGCTCAATTTTATGGAATTGATGATGAAGAAATATGCGTAATTATGAAAAGAAGAGAATGTAAATACTTACTACTTTTATTAATGAGAAAATTTAATTGCTTAGATAAAGGGCTCATAAAGGATCAGCTTCAGCTGAAATCTGATAAGACAATCAAGAATAATATAGTAAAAGCTGAAGAAAAATTACTGATGAATAAGGAATTTAGAGATAATTTCTTTTACTTAGAGGAAAAGATAGAGAAAAATTTTTAAAAAAGACAAAAAACACTAGATAAAATATAACTAATGTGATATGATTTTATTTATGAATTAAGGATTACCCTGCTTGTGTAATTAGTGGGGTAATTTATATTATATCAAAGATAAAATCAAGTGTCAACATTAAAAATATAAATTAGGAGGAAAAATAATGGCTACTAAATATGTTTTTGTAACTGGTGGTGTTGCATCAGCTTTAGGAAAGGGAATAACAGCAGCATCATTAGGGAGATTATTAAAAAATAGAGGATTAAAGGTATCAATTCAAAAGTTTGATCCGTATTTAAATGTGGATCCAGGTACAATGAGTCCATATCAACATGGAGAAGTTTTTGTTACAGATGATGGTGCAGAGACAGATTTAGATTTAGGACATTATGAAAGATTCATTGATGAAAGCTTAAGCAAAAACAATAATGTTACAACAGGGAAAATATATGGAGATGTAATTGCTAAGGAAAGAAGAGGTGAATACCTTGGAGGAACAGTTCAAGTAATACCTCATATAACTAATGAAATAAAGGATAGAGTTTATGCAGTTAGTAAAGAAACAGATGTTGATGTAGTTATAACTGAAATAGGTGGAACAGTAGGAGATATTGAATCGCTTCCATTTTTAGAATCAATTAGGCAAGTACAATATGAAGTAGGAAGAGATAATGTATGCTTTATTCATGTTACTTTAGTTCCTTACTTAGGAAAGGCTGGAGAGTTAAAGACTAAGCCAACACAACATTCAGTGAAGGAATTAAGAAGCATTGGCATTCAACCAGACATAATAGTATGTAGATCAGAAAAGCCATTAAATGAAAGTTTAAGAAGTAAGATAGGTTTATTCTGTAATCTAGAAGCTAAAAATGTTATACAGAACTTAGATGCCAATAGCTTATATGAAGTTCCATTAATGTTACATAGAGAAGGATTAGATAGGCTAGTTGTTGAAAAATTACAATTAGGATGCATAGATATCAACAATAACGAATGGATTGATATGGTTGATAGAATGAAAAATCTTAAGAAGGAAGTTACTATTGCTTTAGTAGGTAAATATGTAGAATTACATGATGCATATATTTCGGTAGTAGAAGCTTTAAACCATGGTGGACTTGCTAATGAAGCGAATGTTAAGATACAGTGGATAAATGCTGTAGATGTTACTGCTGAAAATGCTAAGAACATATTCAATAATGTTGATGGTATTTTAGTTCCAGGTGGATTTGGTGATAGAGGAGTAGAAGGAAAGATTGAAGCTATCAAATATGCAAGAGAAAATAATATACCTTTCTTAGGAATATGCTTAGGAATGCAGACAGCAGTAATTGAATTTGCTAGAAATGTTTTAGGATATGAAGGAGCTAATAGTTCAGAAATAGATTCAGAAACAAAGTATCCAGTAATAGATTTAATGAATGATCAAAAGGATGTACAAGATTTAGGCGGTACTATGAGATTAGGAGCTTATCCATGTATATTAAATAAAGAATCCAAGTCCTTTGAAGTATATGGTGAAGAAAATATATCAGAAAGACATAGACATAGATATGAATTTAATAATAAATTTAGACAACAAATAAGTGAAGCAGGAATGAAAATAGTAGGAACAAGTCCAGATGAAAGATTAGTTGAAATTGTAGAAATTCCAAATCATAAGTGGTTTGTGGCAGCCCAATTCCATCCAGAGTTAAAATCTAGACCAAACAGACCGCATCCTCTATTCACAGGATTAATAAAGGCTGCTTTAGAAAAATAATTAATAAGAAGTTCTGCAATAAAAAATTGCAGTACTTTTTTTTAGGTGTGCCCAGTATTGGCAACAATTTGACGGCAAATAGTCCAATAATGGAAATAATATTAACTTTATGAATGTTATTATGATTATACTTGGTATAATAAATTATAAAAAAGGATAATCTTATAGTATAACTTTTTATTGAAATATGTATATTATTGATGGATAATTATATATGCAAATACTAAGGTTTTATTTCAATTCATTTTTTCAAGTCTAAAAGTGCAATCTTAAATGAATCCCAAAAAATATAAAATATTATGGAGGTATAAATTTGGAAACAGAAAACTATAATGAAATGACTTTAGCTACCTTAAAAGAAATAGCTAAGGAAAAAGGTATAAAAAATATTAGTAAATTAAAGAAAAGTGAATTAATTGAAGAGTTAGTGAAAATAACTCCTAATAAAATAGAAAAGAATGGGGTAATTTTAACAGAAAAAATTGCACCTAAGAATAGAAACATAGAAGCTAGTATACATATAGATGAAAATGTAAATAGTGAAGCTTATGCAAGCGATTCAAGAGATAGATATAATGTAACAGAAGAAGAAAAGGAAGAGAAGAAGGAAAGATTAAAGGTTATGATTAATGAATCTAATTCTTCTAAAGGGGTTTTAGAAATTCAAGAAAACAATAGCTTTGGTTTTTTAAGATGTAGTAATTATCTTACTGGAGAAAACGATATATATGTTTCACCGTCACAAATAAGAAGGTTTAACTTAAGAACAGGTGATGAAGTAGAAGGAAAAGTAAGAGAAGCAAAAGATGGTGAAAAGTTTAAAGCACTATTATTTGTGGAAAAGGTAAATGGTGAATCACCAGATAAGGCTATAGGAAGAAAGAATTTTGAAAATTTGACTCCTATATATCCTAATGAAAGATTACATTTAGAAACTGATAACGGTAGGGATTTATCTTCAAGACTTATGGATTTTATGTGTCCAATAGGAAAGGGACAAAGAGGGATAATAGTTGCACCACCTAAAGCAGGTAAAACTACATTATTAAAAAGAATAGCACAAAATATTTCAAAGAATTATCCTGATATAAAGCTTATAGTATTATTAATAGATGAGAGACCAGAGGAAGTTACAGATATGAAGAGATCTATTAAAGGAGATGTAATTTACTCTACTTTTGATGAAGAACCACAAAATCATGCTAAAGTATCACAAATGGTTCTTGAAAGAGCAAAGAGAATGGTTGAACAAGGTAAAGATGTGGTTATTCTTATGGATAGTATTACAAGACTTTCAAGAGCATATAACTTAACTATAACACCAACAGGAAGAACTTTATCAGGTGGGCTTGATCCAGGAGCTTTATTAATGCCAAAGAAATTCTTTGGAGCTGCAAGAAATATAGAAGAAGGAGGAAGTTTAACAATATTAGCTACGGCATTAGTAGAAACAGGTTCAAGAATGGATGATATGATTTTTGAAGAATTTAAAGGAACAGGAAATATGGAAGTTCATTTAGATAGAAGACTACAAGAAAGAAGAATATTCCCAGCTATAGATATTTATAAGTCAGGTACTAGAAAAGAAGACTTATTATTATCAGATGAAGAAAAAGAAGTTGCTTTTGCTATAAGAAAAAATATGAATAGAGATGGAAATATAGAAAATATTACTGAAACATTAATAAATATGCTATCAAAAACTAAGAATAATAAAGAATTTATGGAGTTATTCATAAAAAATGAAGTTATGAAGAAATAAAAAAACGGGAAAGATATCTTTCCCGTTTTTTTAAAAACAATCTTATTTGTTAAGACCGAATTTCTTGTTAAATTTATCAACTCTACCGCCGATATCAACGATTTTTTGCTTACCAGTGAAGAATGGGTGGCATTTTGAACATATATCAATCTTTAATTCTGGTTTAACTGAACCTGTTGTAAAAGTATTTCCACATGCACACTTAACCACTGCATCGTGATGGTATTCTGGATGTATGCCTTCTCTCATATTTTTCACCTCTTTCAATAAAAATATATCATTAAAGTAAAATCTCCAATGACTTTAAAAAGTATAACACACAATTTAATAAGCAGTCAATAAAATTGCATCAATAAAACATTATCAGGAATAAGTGAATTATAGGAAATAAAAACATCTTTATTAAATAACAGTTAAAATGATATAATCTGAGTAGATATTACAGAAGAGGGAGAGATATGATGAGTAAATTATATTTTAGATACGGAGCAATGAATTCAGGAAAGTCTACTCATTTGATGCAGGTGGCACATAATTATGAAGAAAGAGGAATGAAGGTTATCTTAATAAAACCTGCAACTGATAAAAAGGGTGGAGATAAATTAGTTTCAAGATTAGGTGTAGAAAGAAAAGTTGATATACTTTGTCTAGAAAAAATGAATATCTATGAAGAAATACAAAAATGGCAAGAAGTTAAATTTAAGGTAAATTGTATATTAGTTGATGAAGTTCAATTTATGACTAAGGAACAAGTAGACCAGTTATTTAAAATAGCAGTGGTTCTTGATATTCCAGTTATATGCTATGGTTTAAGAACTGATTTTATGATGGAAGGTTTTGAAGGAAGTACAAGACTTTTATTATTAGCTCACAGCATAGAAGAGATGAAGACCATTTGTAAATGTGGCAGAAAGGCTATCTTAAATGGTAGAAAGATAAATGGGGAATTTGTTTTTGAAGGTGAGCAGGTAGCTATAGATAATATTGATAATGTGCAGTATGAATCTTTATGTGGACATTGTTACTTTAGACATAAAAATAATAAATAATGAAAGTGTGATGATATGAGAAAGTGTGATGTAGGGGGGCAAGCTGTAATTGAAGGTGTTATGATGCGTGGCTCCAAAGGTATGGCTACAGCAATAAGAACACCAAAGGGTAAAATAAAGGTTAGTGTAAAAAAAACAGTTTCATTAACTAAAAAATATAAAATTTTATCATTGCCATTTATAAGAGGAATAACGGCCTTGCTAGATTCATTAATTATTGGCATAAAAACATTAAACTATTCAGCATCATTTTTTGAAGAGGAAGAAGAGGAAAGCGCATTTGAAAAATTGATAAAAGATGTATTTGGTGAAAAATTAGCTAGCAATTTAATTATTACATTAACTATGATGCTATCATGTGTAGTTTCTATTGGAATATTTATTGGTATTCCAACTTCTATAGCTTCTATATTTAAAGCCTTTGGCTTTTCTAGCATTATTTTAAATTTAATAGAAGCATCCATCAGAATTGCTATACTTATATTATATATGTTTCTTATAAGTAATATGGAGGATATTTACAGAGTATTTCAATATCATGGTGCAGAACATAAAACAATTTTTTGCTATGAAAATGAGCAGAGGCTTACTATTGAAAATGTAAAAAAACAAAGCAGGTTACATCCTAGATGTGGAACTAATTTTATATTTCTTACTATGTTTGTAAGTATATTATTATATACTTTTACAGGCTGGGGTAATTTTATAGAACGTATAATAATTAGGATAGTATTATTACCAGTAGTAGCTGGAATAAGCTATGAAATAATTAAATGGCTAGGAAGGTCAGAAAGTAAGTTTAGCAAGATAATTGCTTATCCAGGGCTGATGCTACAAAAACTAACAACAAAAGAGCCAGATGACATGCAAATAGAAGTTGCAATCAAGTCATTGATGGCTGCAGAGGGGATAAAAGATATGAAGACTATTGGAGAACTTCTCATATATGGTAACCAGCAGTTAAAGGAAGCAGAAATAGATACTTATATATTAGACTGCCAGTTATTATTAACAAAGGTGTTAAATAAAGATAAAATATATTTAATATTAAATAAAGATGAGGAAGTAAGTAATCTTAATGAAAATAAGTTTAAACAACTTATTAAAAAGAGAAAAGAGAAAATGCCTATGGCATATATATTAAAAGATGTTGAATTTATGGGATTAGATTTTTATGTGGAAGAAGGAGTCTTGATTCCAAGGGGAGATACAGAAGTTTTAGTTGAAGAAGTGCTAAAATATATAGGTGAAGAAGAGGCTATAAGTATATGTGATTTGTGTTGTGGAAGTGGAGCTATCGGCATATCATTAGCAGCTTTAAGAAATAATATAAAGGTAGATTTAGTTGATTTTTATCCTATACCTGAAAAAGTAACTAAAAAAAATATAGTTAAACATAATTTAGAAGAAAGAACAGAATTCATTAAAAGTGATTTATTGAATAAAGTTATAGAAGATGGCAAGAAATATGATATATTAGTATCTAATCCTCCATATATAGCTGATGAAGTAATTGATGATTTAATGGAAGATGTGAAAGATTATGAACCACATACAGCTCTAGCTGGTGGAGAAGATGGAATGGATTTCTATAATATAATAGTTTCTGAGAGCCGTAAGGTGTTAAATGAAAATGGTATACTTGCATTTGAAATAGGATATGATCAAGGTGAGAAGGTAAAAGTTCTGATGGAAGAAAATGGGTTTAAAAATATTAAAGTTATTCAAGATTTAGCAGGATTAGACAGGGTAGTAATAGGAAATTTCTAAAATCTTGATATAATTAGATTAAATATGATATAATATTTCAATATGAAAAAAAACAGTATGGAGTGATACTATGTTATTAGATAAATTAGCATTTACAGAAAATAAATATGAAGAGCTTTCAGTAAAAATATCAGATCCTTCTATAATGGCTAACCAAAAAGAATGGAGAAAGCTTTGTAAGGAACATGCTGACTTAGAGATAATCGTTACAGCATATAGAGAATATAAAAAGGTTTTAGAAGACCTTGAAGCAAATAAGGAAATGTTAGAAGAAGAATCAGATAAAGAAATGAGAGAAATGTTATCTGAAGAAATTTCTATGTTAAAAGAACAAGAAATAGAATTAGAAAATAAGATACAAATATTATTATTACCAAAAGATCCAAATGATGATAAGAACGTATTTGTTGAAATCAGAGGTGGAGCTGGTGGAGATGAAGCAGCTCTATTTGCAGCTAACCTATTTAGAATGTACACAAGATATGCCGAAAATAATAGATGGTCAGTAGAACTTATGAGTTCAAATGAAAATGACCTTGGTGGATTCAAAGAAGTTGTTTTTATGATAAAAGGTGCTGGTGCATATTCTAAGTTAAAATATGAAAGTGGAGTTCATAGAGTTCAAAGAGTTCCTGATACAGAAAGTTCAGGAAGAATTCATACATCAACAGCTACAGTAGCAGTACTTCCAGAAGTTGATGATGTTGATATAGAAATCCATGAAAAAGACTTAAGAATTGACGTTTATAGATCATCTGGTAATGGTGGACAATGTGTTAATACTACAGATTCAGCAGTAAGAATTACTCACTTACCTACAGGAACAGTAGTTGCTTGCCAAGATGAAAAGTCACAGCTTAAGAATAAAGAAAAGGCTATGAAAGTTTTAAGAGCTAGATTATATGAAGTTGCAGAAGCAGAAAGATTAGCTGGAATAGCTGAAGATAGAAAGAGCCAGGTAGGAACAGGGGATAGAAGTGAAAGAATAAGAACTTACAATTATCCACAAGGAAGAGTAACAGATCACAGAATTGGATTAACATTATATAAATTAGATTCATTCTTAAATGGAGATATAGATGAAGTAATCAATGCTTTAATTACTGCAGATCAAGCAGAAAAAATGAAAGCAATGGGAAATACTGATTCAATGTAATTAAAAAGCCTTGCATTAATTTGTAAGGCTTTTTCAATAAGTAAAAAGTAGTATGGAAATAAATAGAGCATTAAAAAGAATAAGAAAAAAAGAAAATATATTTTTTATTATAATGGGTATCTTGTCTGTGTTAATACCAACTTTGGCTTATTTAGCAAACTTAAAAAATACATTTGTTTATGTATATATAGCAATTATTGAATTTTTAATTTTAATAGCAATACTGGCAAGGATAAATATATGTACTTTGAAATTTAAATATTATAATAGCAGGTTTAAAATAAGGCAGGGATTATTTTTAAGAGAAAGCATAATACTATGTGATAATGTGGCTATTGTGCATACCAATAAAGATAGAGAAGAACTTGAGATAATAATTGTAACATCAAGTAAGTTTAGAAATAAGAAGGCTAGACCTATAGTAAAGGGATTTTTAAAAAGATATCCTGAAGTTGAGCGTGAATATAATAGATTAAAAAAAATCAATGAAGAACAAACTTATTATTTTCAGATAATAAGAAATGGAAGTTTAAGAAAATATATTTTTTTAGAAAATATATATACTACCTGTGTTAAATCAGCATATACTCCAGCCGCCATAGAAAGTATAAAGATAGCTAGAGGGCAAATTAATTTTAATGAAAGAGGGTAAAAGGCTAATGAAAACAAAAGTAGCCATAATAAGAAATTTAAATGAAGATAAAGATTTTATTAATGAAGCAGGAAACATAATAAAATTAGGTGGAACAGTAGCTTTTCCAACAGAAACAGTTTATGGGCTAGGAGCTGACGCATTAAATGGAGAAGCTGTAAAGAAAATATTTTTAGCTAAGGGTAGACCACAGGATAATCCTCTTATTATCCATGTATGCTCTAAAAGTATTGAAAAGTTTGTTAAGGATATACCTAAAGTGGCAGAAAAGCTAATGGATAAGTTCTGGCCAGGTCCAATGACTATAATATTAAATAAGAAAGATATAGTACCAGATGAGACAAGTGCAGGGCTTTCTACTATAGGGGTAAGAATGCCAAATTCAGAAATAGCACTAAAGCTTATAGAAGCAGCAGGAGTACCTATAGCAGCACCATCAGCTAATATATCTGGTAGACCTAGTCCTACAGATATGGAAAGATGTGTAGAAGACTTAGATGGAAAGATTGATTATATTTTAGGTGGAGAAAGAAGTAATATTGGGGTAGAATCTACCATAGTTGATTGCACAGTAAACCCTCCAATGGTACTTAGACCAGGTGGAATTACTTTAGAAATGCTGAGAACTGTAGATGAAAATATAGTTATAGATGAAGCATTAAAGGAAAAACCATCAGAAGATTTAAAGCCAAAGGCACCAGGGATGAAGTACAGGCATTATGCACCAAAAGCAAAATTGAAAATTATTAGTGGAAAAAATGAAAAAACTGTTGAAAAAATGTGCAAAATGTTAGAAAATTATATTAAAAATAATAGTAAAGTAGCAATTATTACTACAGATGAAAATATAGATAGATTTAAAAATTGCGAAGTTTTATCATTAGGAAGAAAATATGATTTAAATGAAATAGCAAAAAATCTTTTTGAAACTTTAAGAAAATGTGATGATTTAGGTGTAGAATATATTTTATGTCAAGGGTTTGAAGAAGATGGAGTTGGGCTTGCAATTATGAATAGGCTTAATAAAGCTGCAGGTTATGACATTATTAAAGTATAATAAGGGGAGGGTGGGTTACCATTCTCCTTTTTTTATAAAAATTTAACTTGAGAGTATATCTATTAAAGGAGGAGCAGAGTATGAAGATAGCTTTAGGCTGTGACCATGGCGGTTTGAATTTAAAAAATGAAATTTTAAATTATTTAAAAGAAGAAGGTATGGAAGTTAAAGATTTTGGAACTTATACAGAAGAAGCTTGTGATTATGCAGATATTTCATTACCAGTTGCTGAAGCAGTAGCTGCTAAGGAATTTGATTTCGGTATATTAATATGTGGTACAGGAATTGGTATAGGAATAGCAGCAAACAAAGTTCCAGGAATAAGAGCAGCCTTATGTTCAGATACTTTTAGTGCACATGCTACTAGAGAACATAATGATGCCAATATATTAACAATGGGAGAAAGAGTAGTAGGGAAAGGCCTTGCTATAGATATAGTAAAAACGTTCCTAAGTGCAGAATTCCAAGGTGGAAGACATGCTACAAGAATTGCTAAAATAACAGACATAGAAAAAAAATATAGTAAATAATAATTATTAAGATTATTTTTTATTTGGAGGTAACATATGAGTAAAGTAACACAAATTAATCATCCTTTAATATTACACAAATTAGCATTTATTAGAAGTAAAAATACAGGTTCTAAGTATTTTAGAGAATTAGTAGAAGAAGTATCTATGTTAATGGCTTACGAAGCAACTAGAGATTTAAGTACAGAGGAAGTTGAAATTGAAACACCTATTTGTACAACAAAATGTCAGATGTTATCAGGTAAGAAATTAGCTGTAGTACCTATATTAAGAGCTGGTCTTGGAATGGTTGATGGTATATTAAACCTAGTGCCAGCAGCAAAAGTAGGTCACATAGGATTATATAGAGATGAAGAAACTCTTCAACCAGTAGAATATTTCTGTAAGCTTCCACAAGATATAGCAGAAAGAGATATTTTTGTAGTTGACCCAATGTTAGCTACAGGGGGGTCAGCAGCAGATGCCATAACTTTATTAAAGAAAAGGGGAGCAAAGAAAATTAGATTAATGTGCTTAATATCTTCTCCAAATGGAATTGAATTAGTGCAAGAGCAACACCCAGATGTAGATATCTATGTTGCTGCTATAGATGAAAAATTAAATGAAAAAGGATATATTGTACCAGGTCTTGGAGATGCTGGAGACAGACTATTTGGAACTAAATAATATAAAAAGCGAAGCTTAGGCTTCGTTTTTTTATATACAAGCATATAAAGATTTAACATTGTTACTTAAGTTGTAAAGAAAAAGAGTAAATAAAATTATTATGATTAATAATTAGTATAGAAAAAAATAATGTGCAGTAGTATAATTTAAAAAACAAAGGAGGATATAAGATGAAAAGACAAGAATATCTATCGTGGGATGACTATTTCATGGCTGTTGCACTTTTATCAGGAAAAAGAAGTAAAGATCCAAGTACTCAAGTTGGTGCATGCATAGTAAATGAAAATAATATAATAGAAAGTATAGGATATAATGGATTTCCTAAGGGATGTTCTGATGATGAGTTTCCTTGGGAAAGAGAAGGCGATACGTTAAATACAAAATATGCATATGTAGTTCATGGTGAATTAAATGCAATATTAAACTGTAAAGGCAAAGATTTAACTGGATGTAGAATATATGTAGGATTATTCCCCTGTAATGAATGTGCAAAGGCAATAATACAATCAGGGATAAAGGAAGTAGTATATTTAAGTGATAAATATGCTGAAACAGATATAGTAAAGGCATCAAAAAGAATGTTAAATGCTGCAGGAGTTAAATTAACTCAATTAGAACCAGAACATTTTAAAATTGAATTATCATTAGATAAATCATTAATATAATTATATTTATGAATAATAGTATTATTTGAATTTGTAAAATAAATAGATTAAATTGATAGTTAAAATTTAGTCTATGTTATTTCAAAGGTTAAGTAGTACTATTTTTTTATATGTAGAAAAAGATGAAAGAATATCCTTCGAAATATAGAATTTTTAAAAAGCAACTATAAATATTATAAAATGCAAAAAGGTTAAAATATTTTTAAAATTGGTTGAATATGGAAAAAGAGAGATGTATAATTAAATTGTTAATTGTTTAACATTTATTACATTAAATTGTAAATTTTGGAGGGTAATTTTATGAGAGAAGTTGTAATAGCAAGTGCTGTAAGGACAGCTATAGGAACTTTTGGAGGATCACTAAAAGATATTCCAGCTGTAGACTTAGGAGCACTAGTAATTAAAGAAGCAGTAAATAGAGCTGGTATAAAGCCAGAGTTAGTTAATGAAGTTGTAATGGGGAATGTTATACAAGCAGGTTTAGGACAAAATGTTGCAAGACAATCTGCTGTAAAGGCTGGTCTTCCAATAGAAATTCCAGCAATGACTATAAATATGGTATGCGGATCAGGGCTTAGAAGTGTTGCTCTAGCAGCTCAAATGATTAAAGCTGGTGACTGTGATGTAGTAGTAGCAGGTGGTATGGAAAATATGTCCAGGGCACCATATGCATTAGAAACTACTAGATGGGGTCAAAGAATGGGAGATGGAAAAATCATTGACACTATGATAAAAGATGCTTTAAGTGATGCATTTAACAATTATCACATGGGTGTAACTGCTGAGAATATAGTAAAGGAATGGGGATTAACTAGAGAAGAATTAGATGAATTCTCACTTAATTCACAATTAAAGGCTGAAAAGGCTATTAAAGAAGGAAAGTTTAAAGATGAAATATTTCCAGTTATGGTCCCACAAAGAAAAGGAGAACCAAAAGTTTTTGATACAGATGAAGGACCAAGATTTGGCTCAACAATAGAAGGATTAGCTAGATTAAAACCATGTTTTATTAAGGATGGAAAGGTTACTGCAGGTAATTCATCAGGGATTAATGATGGGGCAGCTGCATTTGTAGTGATGAGTGCAGAAAAGGCAGAAGAACTTGGTGTTACTCCTTTAGCAACAATAGTATCTTACGGACATAAAGGACTAGATCCTGCAATAATGGGATATGGACCATTCCATGCAACGAAGGCAGTAATGCAAAGTGCAAATTTAACTGTAGAAGATATGGATCTTATTGAAGCAAATGAAGCTTTTGCAGCACAAAGTATTGCTGTTGCAAAAGATTTACACTTTGATATGTCAAAAGTAAATGTAAATGGAGGAGCTGTGGCATTAGGACATCCAGTTGGAGCATCTGGTGCAAGAATATTAGTAACTTTATTACACGAAATGCAAAGAAGAGATGCTAAGAAGGGATTAGCAACACTTTGTATAGGTGGTGGAATGGGAACTGCCATGATAGTTGAAAGAAGATAACACTCATAATTAATTATGTTTAGTAAAAAAATGAGAAGTATTCATAAGTGAATGCTTCTTGTTTTTTTGCTGAAACCAAGAAAAATAGAAGTATATAAGAAATATGTTGTGAGCAAAAGAAATTTTTATATAAATAAATTGTGAAATAAAATGAATAATTTCAATTTAAATTATTCATTTTATTTCTGCAATATAATATAAAATACCTTATAGAAATCCTTAAATAGCAGTAAATGATAAAAAAATACTTAAAAAATTAATAAAATACAAATATGAAAATGATATCATAATTAATATATTAAAATTAAAAGAGAGAAAATTCTGACAATTGCATAGGTGGGAATTTTCTTTCAAGTTTTATATAAAAAACGCTGAAAAATGTAGCTTGAGTAAGAAAAAAGAACTAAATTACTGATTTTTTTTATGTAAAATGAATAAATCATAAGAAATTGAAAAATATGAGGTTTTAATTAATTATTTAACGGGAATATAATACAAGAGTTACTGGAGGAGATTTATATGACTATAGAAATGAAGGCTCTTTTAAAGCTTGTTATAAAAGAGGACATATTATTTGGGTCAATTATTGCATTAATTATTTTCTTTATAAATCCTAAAGGTGCACTTATATTTTTATTAGGAATAATAATAGCTATGCTAAACTTTGTGATTAGAGGTATTATTCTTGACAAAAGTCTAAATGCAGGAAAAGGAAATGTATTTTCCGTAGTAAGTACATTTATTAGAATTTCAACAGTAATAATAATTGCATTAATTTTTGCAAATAATAAATATCATCTTCTTTTATATTTAGCAGGGTTTATAACACATTTTCCAATTATAATTTTTGGTTGGATTAAGAGCCAGAAAGGAAGTGATTAAATGGATGTTAGCGAAGCCATTTATACCTTTTACATCGGAGGTCTTGCTTTAGATATAAAACCAGAAGCAATAATTCAGTTAATAGTAATATTATTAGTTGGAGTATTAGCTTGGTGGTCAACAAAAGATTTAAAACGAAGACCAGAAGGTAAAAAACAAATTGTTGTAGAATATATTTACACATCATTAATGAATTTGGTAGATGCTAATATGGGAGAAAAATATAGGGATGTAATTCCTTTTATAGGAACTATAGCAGCATTTATCTTACCTATGAACCTTTTAGGACTTATAGGTATAGCTCCAACAACAAAGAATTATAGTGTAGCTCTTACTTTAGGATTAATTTCATTCTTTGCAATACAAGGATATGCAATTAAGAAAGTAGGACTAGGACATTATTTTTTAGGTTACGGAGAGCCAATGTTATTCATGTTGCCACTTAATATAATTGAGAGAATAATGCTTCCAGTTTCATTGTCTTTAAGATTATTTGGTAACATACTAGCAGCGTCATTTATCGTTGAGCTAGTGTATGAATCACTTGAAAAAGTTGCATGGATAGCTCAGATAGGGCTTCCAGTACCATTACATGCATATTTTGATGTATTTGATGGAACAATTCAAATGGTTATCTTTGTTATGTTAACAATGATAAATATGAAAGTCGTAGCAGAACATTAATTTTTAGGAGGTATTTAGTAATGAGCGATTTAGGAGTAAAAGCAATAGCAGCAGCAATAGCGGTATTAGTAGGTATAGGAGCAGGTATCGGAATAGGTATAGCAACAGGGAAAGCAGTTGAAGGTATAGCAAGACAGCCTGAAGCAAGTGGTAAAATTACAACAACTTTACTTATAGGTGCTGGGTTTGCAGAAGCAACAGCTATTTATGGATTATTAATTTCAATCTTATTAATTTTCGTATTCTAATAAAAACATAATTAGGTATTTAATAAATACTCCCAAAAAAGGAGGCGAATTTTTGTTATGGAAATAAACCTAGGGCTTATATTAGCAAGTTTGATTAACTTCTTTATTCTATTTGCAATACTTAAGCATTTCTTCTTTGGAAAAGTAAAGGCAATTATTGACGAAAGAGAAGAATACATAAATGAGCAGATGGATGATGCAGAAGAAGCTACTAACAAGGCTAGACTTCTTGCTATTGAAAATGAAAGAATATTAAAGCAAGCTAGAGAAGAAGGTAAAAAGATAACAGAAGAAAAGAAAAGAAAAGCAGAAGAGATTTATGATGAAATTGTGTTAGAAGCTAAAAATGAGGCTAATACAATCATCGAAAGAGCTAAAGTTGAAATCAATAGAGAAAGAGAAAAGGTTGAATATCAATTAAAGAAAGAAGCTATTGATTTAGCTTTAGAGTTATCTACTAAGGTTATTGAAAAAAATATTGATAAAGAAAAAAATAAAGAGCTTATTGATGAGTTTATTACTGAGGTAGGAAATTAAATATGTTTGAGTATTTAGACCGAAGATATGCCCTTGCCCTTTATGAAGTTGCAGAAGAAAAGGGAAAGGTGCAAGAGTATTTAAATGATTTAAGAGAAATTTGTGACCTTATAGATAATAATAAAGATTTTTACGAGGTAGTTAAGCATCCTCAAATAAGTACAAAGCAAAAAAAGAAAACTTTTATAAATATTTTTAAAGGTAATATTGATGAAGAGCTTTTATCATTTTTATTAATATTAATAGAAAAGGATAGAATACTATTCTTAAGAGAAAAGCTTAATGAAATGGAAAAAATCGACCTTGAAAGAAAGAATACTTATAGAGGAATAGTAAAGACTACAGAACCTTTAAGTGAAGAGCAGTATAATAATTTAATTACAAAGCTTGAAAAGAAATATAATAAGAAAATTATTTTACAACAAGTTATTGATTCAAGCATTCTAGGTGGAATATATGTAAGAGTTAATAATGAAGTAATGGATGGCACTGTAAAATTAAGATTAGAAGAATTAAAGAAATTAATGGTTAGTGCAGAATAGAGGTGATGGTATGAATATTAAACCAGAAGAAATTACATCAATTATAAAAAAAGAAATTCAAAGATATGGTGCACAGATTCAAACCATAGACTCTGGTACAATAATTCAGATCGGTGATGGTATAGCAAGAGTATACGGTTTGGATGATTGTATGCAAGGTGAACTTTTAGAGTTCCCTAATGGCGTATTTGGTATGGCATTAAATCTTGAACAAGATAATGTAGGATGTGTACTTCTTGGATCAGAAGAAGGAATAAAAGAAGGGGATATAGTAAAAAGAACTAATAAAATAGTTGAAGTCCCTGTTGGTGAAGGAATGCTTGGAAGAGTAGTTAATTCATTAGGTGAAGAAATAGATGGTAAAGGACCAATAATAACTAATGAAACTAGACCAATAGAAGTTCCAGCACCAAGTATAATCGATAGACAATCTGTTAAAGAACCATTACAAACAGGTATTAAGGCTATTGATTCAATGATTCCAATTGGAAAAGGTCAAAGAGAGTTAATAATAGGTGATAGACAGACTGGTAAGACAGCAATTGCTATCGATACTATATTAAATCAAAAGGGAAAAGATGTTATTTGCATATATGTTGCTATAGGGCAAAAACAATCAACAGTTGCTCATATTGTTAACACATTAGAAACTATGGGAGCTTTAGATTATTCAATAGTAGTAGCAGCCACTGCTTCTGAAAGTGCGCCACTACAATATTTAGCACCATATGCTGGATGTAGTATTGGAGAATACTTTATGCATCAAGGGAAAGATGTTCTTATAATATATGATGATTTATCTAAGCATGCAGTAGCATATAGAACAATGTCACTATTACTTAGAAGACCACCAGGAAGAGAAGCATATCCAGGAGATGTTTTCTATATTCATTCAAGATTATTAGAAAGAGCTGCAAGGCTTTCAGATGAATTAGGTGGAGGTTCATTAACTGCACTTCCAATAATAGAAACATTAGCTGGAGATGTTACAGCATATATTCCAACAAATGTTATTTCTATAACTGATGGACAGATATTCCTTGAAACTGGATTATTCTTAGCAGGTCAAAGACCAGCTGTTAATGCAGGTATTTCAGTATCAAGAGTTGGTGGTAATGCTCAAATAAAAGCAATGAAACAAGTTTCAGGTACTTTAAGATTAGAGCTTGCACAGTTTAGAGAATTAGAAGCTTTTACTCAATTTGGATCAGATTTAGATTCTGACTCAAAGAGAAGACTTGAAAAAGGTAAGAGAATTGTAGAAGTATTAAAACAAGATCAATACAATCCAATGGATGTAGAAAAAGAAATACTTATTCTTTATGCAGTAGTTAATGATTTCTTATCTGATATAGATGTTTCAGATATAAGAAAGTTTGAAGCTGAATTCTTAGAATATGCTGATACTCATTATAGAGATTTATTAAAAGAAATAGTAGAAGTGGGAGCATTGACTGATGAAATAAAAGTCAAAATTGAAAACTCTATTTTAGAATTTAAAAAAATATTTTTACAAAATGCATAGCTTTAAATAGCTATGCAATTCTTTAGGAGGTAGAACTGTGGGAGCAGCGGGACTTATAGAAATAAAAAGAAGATTAAAGTCTGTTGAAAGTACTAGAAAAATTACCAAAGCTATGGGACTTGTTGCCACTTCTAAACTAAGAAAAGTAAGAAATGAGCTTGCAAATAATGAAAAATACAACGAGCTATGCAAAGATATAGTTGATGTTGTAGTTTCAAATCTTCCAGAAGGATATGAATCAATATATTGCACAGAAAGAAAAGGCGATAAATTGTATATTGTATTAACTTCAGATACAGGGCTATGTGGAGGATATAATAATAATGTTATAGCATATCTTAAGGAAGTTTTAGATAATGAAAGTGGAACTGAAAAAATAGTACTAGTTGGAAGTAAAGGTTTATCATATATGAGCAAATATAGCTTGAATACTTTTAATGAATATGTATCTATTCCAGATATTCCAACTATATCAGAGATTAATAAAATATATAATGAAGCAATATATCTATATAAGCAAGGTGAGGTATCTGAGGTTAATATAGTATATACAAAATTTATATCGCCAATGAAACAAGAACCTATATTAATTAAGATGTTGCCTTTTGAAGTTAATAGTAGTAAAAAGGAAGACTACTTAATCGAACCAGATTTTGAAGAGGTTTTAAATAATTCAATTGATACTTATTTAAAGAGTCAATTACAAAATTGTATGCTTCATGCTAAAGCCAGTGAACAAAGTTCTAGAATGACAGCTATGGATGGAGCTACAGAAAATGCTAGTGATATAATCAATAATTTAAATATAAAATATAACAGAATAAGGCAATCAGTTATTACACAAGAAATTAGTGAAATAGTTGGTGGGGCTGAAGCTCAAAAGTAACAGGGAGGTAGACAAATGGCTGAAGAAAAAATAGGAAAAGTTGTTCAGGTTATAGGACCTGTAGTAGATATAAAATTTGATTCAGATTCATTGCCTAATATATATAATGAAATAAAAATAGATATGGGTGATCATGTTTTAGCTGTTGAAGTTGAACAGCATATGGGAGATGACATAGTTAGAACTATAGCCATGGAATCTACAGATGGATTAAAGAGAGGGGTTAAAGCTGTTGATACAGGTAAACCAATTTCTGTACCAGTAGGGAAAAATGTATTAGGAAGATTATTTAATGTATTAGGAAATCCAATTGATAATTGCGGTCCAGTAGAAAGTCAAGAGTATTATCCAATACATAGACCAGCTCCAAGTTTTAAGGAACAATCTTTAGAGCCAGAAATGTTCGAAACAGGTATCAAAGTTATAGATTTAATTGCTCCATATCAAAAAGGTGGAAAAATAGGGCTGTTTGGAGGAGCTGGTGTTGGTAAGACAGTATTAATCCAAGAGCTTATTAACAATATAGCCAAAGAACATGGTGGATTATCTGTATTCACTGGTGTTGGAGAAAGATCTAGAGAAGGTAATGATTTATATCATGAAATGATGGATTCAGGAGTTATCAATAAGACTGCTCTTGTATTTGGGCAAATGAATGAATCTCCAGGGGCTAGAATGAGAGTTTCTTTAACAGGACTTACAATGGCAGAATATTTTAGAGATCAAGGTCAAGACGTATTATTATTTATAGATAACATATTTAGATTTACACAAGCAGGTTCAGAAGTTTCTGCGCTTCTTGGAAGAATTCCATCAGCTGTTGGTTATCAACCAACATTAGCAACTGAAATGGGAGCACTTGAAGAAAGAATTACTTCAACTAAGGATGGATCAATTACATCTGTTCAAGCAGTATATGTACCGGCAGATGACTTAACAGACCCAGCTCCAGCTACAACATTTACTCACTTAGATGCTACTACAGTATTATCAAGATCTATATCTGAACTTGGTATATATCCAGCAGTTGATCCTCTTGAATCTTCTTCAAGAATATTAGATCCAAGAATTGTTGGAAAAGAGCATTATGAAGTAGCTATACAAGTAAAACATATCTTAGAAAGATATAAGGAACTTCAAGATATAATTGCTATATTAGGTATTGATGAATTATCTGATGAAGATAAGGCAATTGTTAATAGAGCAAGAAAAGTTCAAAGATTTTTATCACAACCATTTACAGTTGGTGAACAATTTACAGGTATGCCTGGTAAATATGTGTCTATAAAAGAAACTATAAGAGGATTTAAAGAAATATTAGAAGGAAAGCACGACGACTTACCTGAATCAGCATTCTTATTTGCAGGAACCATCGAAGATGTTATACAAAAAGCTAATAAGATGAAGTAGGAGATATAACTATGAGTAATACAATTAAATTAAATATTATAGCTCCAGGAAGAAGTCTAATTACTGAGGAAATTATTTCTTTAATTACAGAAAATTCATCAGGGCAAATAGAATTTATGAGAGGGCATGCACCTATTATAAGTAGTACTATACCTACCATTAGTAGAATTAAAACTGCTGATGGTGCAGAAAAGAAAATATTTACTGCTACAGGGATAGTAAGAGTTAAAGATAATATAATTGATTTTTGTGTTGATTCAATGAATTATAAAGAAGAAATAGATTTAAGACGAGCTGAAGAATCGAAAGAAAGAGCGGAAAAACGACTTAAACAAAAAGAAAATATTGATATCTTGAGAGCTGAAAAATCTTTAGCAAGAGCTATTGCAAGAATAACATTAGCCCAAGGTTAATAAAAAAGACTACCTAAAATATAAAATAGGTAGTCTTTTTTATTATTAAATCCTTGCTTTTTGTAGAATAGTAACAATTTTAGAGATTTTTTAATATATTATAATATATTAAATTTGTATAAAAAAATAATATATGGACAATAATTTTAGAGGAAGGGTGGGAGATAATATATGAAAAAAATCCTTATTATATTTCTTGGAATCTTTTCTCTATTAATTATTAATGGAAGATATTGTTTAGCAAAACAAGATGTAGATAGTTTTTCTGCCATTGAAAATGCAATGTCGCAAGAGTTTGACATAGTAGAAAATGGGGTAAAGTTTCAGTATTGTACTAATTTATCAGAAAATCAGGAAAACGAAAGAATAGAAAATTGCATAATGAATAAATATGGAGTAGATATAGTAGATAAGGGAAATAATATTAAAGCTGAGATTAAAAATGTTGAGATAGACATAAGTATATACAGTATAGATAATAAAACAAAGGTAGAAATAGTATTGATAAATAAGGATAGTTCTGTGAAAACAGAAAGTTTATTAGATATTGCAAAAGAAATAAGAAGCAATGAGTATATTGGCACAAGAATTTTTCAATTTATAAAATACAGAACAAAATATAGTGCTGAAAGTATTCCTAAAAGTATAATTGAAAATAGTAAACAAGATACCATAAGATCCTTAGAAATTAATAATGGAAGAGTAAGTAACATTGTTATGAATGATGATAAAAGTATTAATGTTGCACAAGTTAATTATAATTCAGGATCATATTTAATTATTGGTACTCCAACAATTTTCATAACATACTAACAATAAATATGGAGGATAATATGGAAAAGATTATAGTTAAAGGTGGGAAGAGGCTTCAAGGGGAAGTTGATATAAGCGTTGCTAAAAATTCAGTTTTACCTATAATAGTAGCAACAATACTAAATCCAACTCCAATAGTAATAAAAAATGTACCAATATTAGAAGATGTAACTGTATTAATAAATTTATTAAGAGAATTGGAATGTGAAGTAAATTTTTCACAGATAACAGGTGATTTAATTATAGATACATCTAATTTGAAAGAAGTGGATGCTAATAGTGAGCTTATAAGAAAAATGAGAGCATCCTTTTTAATTATGGGTCCAATGCTTTCAAGATTTGGCAGGTGTAAAATATCTATGCCAGGTGGATGTAATATAGGAAGTCGTCCAATAGATCTTCATCTAAAGGGATTTAAGTGCTTAGGAATAGATTCAGAGATTGGATATGGCTATGTAGAATCAAAAGTTAAAAAAATAGTAGGAAACAGAGTTTACTTAGATTTTCCGTCTGTAGGAGCTACAGAAAATATAATGATGAGTGCTGTTTTGGCAGAAGGAAAAACAATAATAGAAAATGCAGCAGAGGAACCAGAAATATGGGATTTAGCACGGTTTTTAAATAGCATGGGAGCTAGAATAACTGGTGCTGGATTTGGAAGAATTACAATAGAAGGTGTTAAAAGTTTAAGGAAGCCTGAACCGTTCACTCCTATTTTTGATAGAATTGAAGCAGGTACTTTTATGGTTGCTGCCGCTATAACTAATAGTAAGCTTACTATTAATGGAGTTAATGAACAGCATTTAATGCCTAATATAGAAAAGTTAAAAGAGTGTGGAGTGCATTGTATTGTGGAAGGAAATAGAATGATTGTTGATGGAACTGGTGAGAAAAAGCCTGTAGATATAAAGACAATGCCTTATCCAGGATTTCCTACAGATATGCAACCACAAATGATGGTTTTATTATCTATGACTCCAGGAGTAAGTGTTATTACTGAGACTGTATTTGAAAATAGGTTTATGCACGTTAGTGAATTGGGAAGAATGGGAGCAAATATCAAAATAGATGGTAAAGTTGCTATAGTTGAAGGTGTCAGCCAACTTACTGGATGTAATGTAAAAGCTACAGATTTAAGGGCTGGAGCAGCCATGATTTTGGCTGGACTTGTGGCTAATGGTCAGACGGAAATTGGCGAAGTTTATCATATAGATAGAGGATATACTAATATAGAAGAAAAATTCATTAAGCTTGGTGCTAACATTGAAAGAGTGACAATTCAATAATGGCTTTCTTAAACTAGGATTTATATCAAAATTAACAGTATTTAAGTTTGATATAAATCCTAGTTTATTTTTGCTATAAATTAATAGGTAGTTATAGTACGTCTAGTATTTTCAACTACTTTAAAAAAGTATTATTTTTAATTTTTAATACATATATTTATTTAGAGTAGGAGGAAGAAGGAGGGCAAACAAAACTTTTATGGCAAAACAATTGAAAGGTATATTATTTACTACTTTAGCTATTATAGTATTTATGATTGCTATGCCAATTTTTATTATGAAGCCTAAGGTAAGTGCTAAGATAAGTACCAATGATGTAGAAAAAATAACTGATACAAATGAAGTAGTGGAGGCTAGCACAAAACAAAATAATAATATAATAATGAAAGGTAATGAAACCATTAGGGTATATATAACTGAAACAGGAGAAATTGAAGAAGTTAACTTAGAGGATTATATATGTGGTGTCGTTTCTAATGAGATGCCAGCTAATTTTGAAAAAGAAGCATTAAAAGCACAAGCTGTTACTGCTAGGACATATCTGGCCAGTAAAAAACTTAATAGATGTACCCTTCATGAAGGGATAGATATTTGCGATTCAACCCATTGTCAAGTATACACATCAAAAGAAAAGCGGTTGGAAAAATGGGATGCAGATTATGCAAATGAGTATTGGAATAAAATAAAGGAAGCAGTAGACGAGACAAGTGGACAAGTTTTAAGTTATGAAGGGGAACTTGTATTATATCCACAGTTCTTTTCCACAAGTTCAGGGCAAACTGAAAACTCAGAAGATGTATATTTAGGAGAAATACCATATTTAAGGTCTGTTGCAAGTACAGGAGAGGAATCAGCACCTAAATATACCAGTGATAAGACCTTGAAGATAAGTGATTTTGTCTATTTATTAAATTCAAATTTCACTAATTTAAATGTAACAGTAGAAAATATTAAAAATAATTTTAACATAAAGTCAAGCAGTGCAGCAGGCGGAGTAATAAAGCTAAATATCAATAATGTAGAAATAAGAGGTGTAGATTTTAGAAAAGCTTTGTCATTAAACTCAACTAATTTCACTTACGAATTCAATGGTGATTATATAACCTTTCATTGTAAAGGGTATGGGCACGGAGTAGGTATGAGTCAATGGGGAGCAAATGCAATGGCTAAGAATGGAAGCAATTATGAGGAAATACTTAAGCATTATTATACTGGTGTTGAAATAACAAACTTAGAATTAACAGAATAGTGATAATGTATAAAAGGGTCTTTTGAGATATTTCAAAGGACCCTTTTGTCATATTAAAGGGAAATTTGTTATACGGAAATGTTGTCTAAATTGAATTAATTCAATGAAAACGGTAAGACTACAAAAAGGAGGTGTTGATATGAACAGTAACAACAGTGATAAAGTTAAAAACTTTTTTAGAAAGGAGGGTTTTTACTTTGTTTTATTTATTTGCTTGTGTGTTATAGCAACTGTTGCTGTATTTACCATAAATAGAAATAGTACAGCAAATAAGAATAATAGTGCTGAAAAGAATTTAAGTTTAAATGTTGAGGAGAATACTTCATTAGAACCATCAGAAAGTGCAAATAATGAAAAGATTCAAAATGCAGAGAGAGCTGAAAGCAATTCAAGCAATGTTACTAATAATGAAGTAGCAGAGTCTGTAAATGAAGAAGAGACTTCAACTGTTTCAGAAGCTGATAGTGAAGTTGCAGATATAGCTGAATCAGGAGATGCGGCAGTGATGTCTGGAAGTGAAAATGGAATTGTTTTTTCATTACCCTTAGAAGCAACTGTAAGTAGAACTTTTGGTGAAATGATTGAAGTGAAAAAGACTGATGAAGAACAAATAATAATGACTAGAAGAGGTGTAGATTTACAAGCACCTATTGGAAGTGTTGTTAAGTGTGCTGCAGAAGGTCAAGTTAAAGAAGTGGGAAGCAATAGTGAAGATGGTAATTATATAGTTGTTGCACATGCAAATGGATTAAAAACAAAATATGCTAACTTGGATCCTGAAGTATATGTCTCAGAAGGAGATATGGTAACTGAAGGACAAGAACTTGGAATAATAGGAAATAGTTCTTTAGTATTCACATCTGATATATGCGGTGATGTTTTAAATCTTCAAGTTGAAGATTCTAACGGAAAGTCAGTAGATCCATCAAGTTATTTTAATTTTTAAATGTAAATTTTCATAAATCTTCACTGGCCATTAGTTTGGCTAGTGAAGGTATGATTGTTTTATTAAAAAAGGAGGTAGTAATTTGAAAGATTATATAGAAGAAAGAGTATTAGAAGTAGCTAAGTATATATTAGATTCAAAGGCTACAATTAGAAAGACCGCAAAGGTGTTTGGAGTAAGCAAGAGTACAATTCATAAGGATATGACAGAGAGACTTCCTAAGATTAATCCAGCTATAGCAGAACAGACACATTCTGTATTGGAACTTAATAAATCAGAACGACACATAAGAGGTGGAAAAGCTACCAAAATGAAGTATAAAGCTATTGAATGATAACTTTATTATATATATAATGGTGTATAAAGGTAATTTTTGTTGAAAAATGATTATTTTTAAATTGTTATGTATATAATAGGAGTGAAATTTAATGTGGTTTTGGAGAAAAAGTGCAGACTTAGGAATTGATTTAGGTACTGCAACGGTATTGGTTTATGTGAAAGGTAAGGGTGTAATATTAAAAGAACCTTCAGTGGTTGCTATTAATAAAGTTAATAATAAGATTTTAGCAGTAGGTGAAGAAGCTCGTAATATGATAGGAAGAACACCAGGAAATATTGTAGCGGTAAGACCTTTAAAAGATGGTGTTATATCTGATTATGACATAACTGAAAAAATGCTAAAGGAATTCATAAAAAAAGCATGTGGGGGTAAGAAAATTATAGCTCCTAAAGTAATGGTATGTATACCTTCACAAGCTACAGAAGTTGAAAAGAGAGCAGTAATTGATGCTACTAAAAATTCAGGTGCTAAGGAAGTGCATTTAATAGAAGAACCATTATCTGCAGCTATTGGAGCTGGCATAGATATAACCAAGCCTGATGGTAATATGATAGTAGATATAGGTGGTGGAACTACCGATATAGCTGTTATTTCTCTAGGTGGAGTTGTAATAAGAAAATCAATTAAATCAGCTGGTGATAGATTTGATGAGGCTATAGTAAAATATGTTAGATTAAAGCATAGAATCATGATAGGTGAAAAAACTGCTGAAGATCTAAAGATTAATATAGGTTGTGCATATAAAGATGCAAGAGAAAGTTCTTATATAATGAAGGGAAGAAACCTAGTAACTGGATTGCCTGATCAAGTGGAAATTACATCTGAAGAAATAAGAGAAGCACTTGAAGAACCTGTTGGCCTAATAGTGGACGGGGTTAAATCTATATTAGAAAAAACTCCACCAGAATTAGCGTCAGATATAATTGAAAAAGGAATAATAATGACTGGCGGAGGTTCATTATTATATGGATTAGATAAACTTATCGAAGTTAACACTGGATTAAATGTAAAAATAGCTGAAAATTCAGTGGAAGCAGTAGTAGAAGGAACAGGTCAAGTTTTAAATTATATTAATAAATTACAATTTGATGATAGTGGAAATGAAATATCTTTAATTGAGTAGTACAAAAGCTAGGCTAAACCTAGCTTTTCTTTTGATATATAGTAAATATTTATTTGGAATAAGATTGGATTAATCCATTTGATATTACTTTAGCCATTTCAAATATTAAGTTTAAACGTATACTCCTGGAAGTGAAAAATTCTGAATTATCACTAGAATCTATAATTCCAATAATGGATACATCGCCAACATCAGGTAACATTTTGCCAACACCTTTTCCAGGGTGAATGGGAAAGTCACGCACATGAATTTCTCCAATGGAATTAGCATCACCTAAACAAGCATCTATACCAATAATTGTTGAATAGGGATATATTCTTTTAATTTCATAGATGCTTTTCTCAAGATTAAGTGCGTGTATAGGATCGGCTAAAGTACCATATATAGGAATAGGAAAACTATTTTCCTTAAGTAATGTGCCAACAAGAGGGCCAAGACAATCTCCAATACATTTATCGGTACCAATACAAACAATAATGGTTTGTGGTTTAATATATTTTTTTAAAAATTCAGCAATTTTCATGGAGGCTGAATTTGAATTATAATTTATTTTAAGTTTTTGCAAAAGAATCCCCCCTCTCACAATAAATATATATGAATATTTTTTACTTAATATAATTCAATAACATAAATAACTTTTTAGCATTATCTGATAATTAAAATAAAAATAGATATAGAAGTTTAGGGAGTAAAAATGAGTAAAAAAGAGAAAAATAGAATAAAAACTTCGATAAATAGCTATAAATTACTTAAATGACGAAATATGAAGTTGCAATATGTAATAAAAACATATATACTAATCATTGTCAGTTTAGCAAGTAGTTGCCGAAAGACAAAGTGTTAATAAAGAAATTTATTAAATGGGGGAGTTCCCGAGAGGCCAAAGGGGGCAGACTGTAAATCTGTTACGTTTCGTTTCGATGGTTCGAATCCGTCCTCCCCCACCATTCCACCATTTAAAAATATAATATACGCTGGCATGGCTCAACGGTAGAGCAGCTGACTTGTAATCAGCAGGTTGTAGGTTCGATTCCTATTGCCAGCTCCACAAATGGGGGAGTTCCCGAGAGGCCAAAGGGGGCAGACTGTAAATCTGTTACGTTTCGTTTCGATGGTTCGAATCCGTCCTCCCCCACCATTTATAATTTAATTTAGAATAATATGGAAGCATAGCTCAGCTGGGAGAGCATCTGCCTTACAAGCAGAGGGTCACAGGTTCGATCCCTGTTGTTTCCACCATTTAAAAATATAATATACGCTGGCATGGCTCAACGGTAGAGCAGCTGACTTGTAATCAGCAGGTTGTAGGTTCCAGCTCCACAAATGGAGGAGTTCCCGAGAGGCCAAAGGGGGCAGACTGTAAATCTGTTACGTTTCGTTTCGATGGTTCGAATCCGTCCTCCTCCACCATGACTTGACACCAATTTTGATACAATGAATATTAAAATTGGTGTTTATTTTCTTTGAAATAGATATTGACATAATTTGGGGATAATGTTATAATTGATTGAAAATTAAACATGATATTAATTCTTATCAAGAGAGGTGGAGGGAAAGGGCCCTGTGAAACCCGGCAACCTATTTAGGAGTGAAGAATGGAGAATTAAAAATGAAAAATTATAGTAATTTTACATTTTAAATTTTGTACTTTACATTTTTAGGTGTGGTGCCAATTCCTGCAAGAAATTTTGCAAGATAAGAAAAGACCTTATGAATATAGGCTCTTCTTATTGAAGAGTTTTTTTTATTGTTTTTAATTGCTTAGAATTAATATCATGCCTAGAAGAGAGGAGCTAAGCATAATGAGAAAATTATTTACATCAGAATCAGTTACAGAAGGGCATCCAGATAAGATTTGTGATCAAATATCAGATGCAGTATTAGACAACATATTAGCAAAGGATCCAAATGCAAGAGTTGCTTGTGAAACAACAGTAACTACAGGAATGGTACTAGTTATGGGGGAAATTTCAACTAACTGTTATGTTGATATTCCTAAAGTAGTTAGAGATACTATAAAAGAAATTGGATATGATAGAGCAAAATATGGATTCGACTGCGATACTTGTTCAGTATTATCATCAATAGATGAACAATCTAGTGATATAGCTATGGGAGTTGATGAAGCTCTTGAAGCGAAACAAGGAAATAAAGATGATGTTGAAGCAGTTGGTGCTGGAGATCAAGGAATGATGTTTGGTTATGCAACTAATGAAACAGAAGAATTTATGCCATTACCAATAATAACTGCCCATAAGTTAGCTAGAAGACTTACAGAAGTAAGAAAGAATGGTACATTAAGCTATTTAAGACCTGATGGAAAGACTCAAGTAACTGTTGAATATGATGGAAATAATGTTGTAAGAATAGATACAGTAGTAATATCAACACAACATGATGAAAAAGTTTCACAAGAACAAATAAGAAGAGATTTAATGGAGCATGTAATAAAGTCTGTTATTCCAGCAGAATTATTAGATGAAGAAACAAAATATTTCATTAATCCAACAGGAAGATTCGTTGTTGGTGGACCACAAGGTGATAGTGGATTAACAGGTAGAAAGATTATAGTAGATACTTATGGAGGAAGTGGAAGACACGGTGGTGGTGCTTTCTCAGGAAAAGATCCAACTAAAGTAGATAGATCAGCTGCATATGCTGCAAGGTGGGTTGCCAAGAATTTAGTAGCAGCAGGAGTTGCAGATAAAATAGAAATACAATTAGCTTATGCAATAGGTGTAGCTAAGCCAGTATCTATATCAGTAGAAACTTTTGGAACAGGTAAAATAAATGATGATGAAATTGTATCAATAGTAGAAAAGGTATTTGATTTAAGACCAGGTGCAATTATCAGAGATTTAGGATTAAGAAGACCTATCTATAAGCAAACAGCTGCTTATGGACATTTTGGAAGACATGATTTAAATCTTCCATGGGAACAATTAAATAAAGTTGGAGAAATCAAAAGATTTCTTTAATTAGTACAAGGGTGGGGTGTGTTTTTCATAATCCACCTTTTCTTGTTATTATGATATAATAATATAATTACAAGAGAGAACTTTGGAAGGGTTGGAAATATAGATGGAATCACTAGTATTAGAAGGTTCAGTGGAAGCTATTATATTTAAAAGTGAAGATACAGGATATACTGTTGCGAAGATTACAGCTAATAAAGAACTAATAACAATTGTAGGTGTAATGCCTCTACTACAAGAAGGGCAACAAATTGAAGTTAAAGGGACGTTTATTCAGCATAAGCAATTTGGAAGACAGTTTAGTATAGAAGAATATAAAGAAAAATTACCTTCATCATCAAAAGAAATAGAGAAGTATTTAAGTACAGGGATTATACATGGAATAGGACCAGTAACAGCTAAAAAAATAGTAAAGGCATTTGGTAAGGATACTTTACATATTCTTGATAATAATATTGAGAGATTAAAAGAAATTGAAGGAATTGGTGAAAAGAAATTTAACATAATATATGAGTCTTATATTGAAACAAAGGATTTAAAAGATATAATGATATTTTTTCAAAAACATGGAATTACGGTAAACCAATGCTTAAAGATATATAAAAAGTTTGGGGCAGATTCAATAAATAAAGTATCAATCAATCCATATATATTAAATGATGAAATATCAGGTATTGGATTTTTGACAGCTGATAAAATTGCTAAGGAATTTGGTGTTGAAGATACATCTTCCTTTAGAATACAAAGTGGTATAAGATATGTTTTAAATAACTTTTCTGCCATGGGAAATACATATATGCCAAAGGATAAGCTAATTCAAGAATGTCAGAAGGTATTGGCTGTAAGTAAAGAAATTATTGAAGAAAATATATATAACTGCGTCCTTGAAGAAAAGTTGAAGATTGAAAAAATTAAAGATATAGAAGCTGTATATTCTCTACCATATTATTATTGTGAATTGGGAGTAACGAATAAAATAATAACTTTATGTATAGAAAATTTCCAGACCATAAATACTGATGTAGAATTTGAAGTTAGTACATTTGAAAAGAAAAATAACATTAAATTTGCTCCATCACAAAAGAAAGCCATACTGGGAGCTTTTGAAAATGGTATAGAAATAATAACAGGTGGACCTGGAACAGGTAAAACCACTATAATAAAATGTATAATTGAAATATATGAAAATAGTGGTATGAAGGTTCTTTTAGCAGCACCTACAGGAAGAGCTGCTAAAAGAATGAGTGAGTCTACAGAAAGAGAAGCAAAAACAATTCATAGGCTTTTAGAGATGGGAGTAAGTTATGAGGAAAACTCTTTTTTTTGTAAAGGGGAAAGTGAGCCTTTAGAAGCAGATGTGATTATTATAGATGAAGCATCGATGATAGATATAATGCTGATGAATAGTCTTTTAAAAGCTATAAAGTTAGGAACAAGGGTAATAATAGTGGGGGATGTGGATCAGTTGCCATCTGTAGGACCAGGAAATGTTCTTAGGGATTTAATCAACAGTAAGTTTATCAATGTTGTAAGATTAAAGGAAATATTTAGGCAAGGAAAAGAAAGTATGATAATAGTCAATGCCCATAAGATTAATAATGGAGAAATGCCCTATTTAAATAAAAAAGGAGGTGATTTTTTCTTTGATGCTAGAGATGAAGTTGAAAATATTTTAAGTACTGTCCTTGATTTAGTAAATAGAAGGCTTCCATCATTTAATACAAAGTGGAGCAAAATTTGGGATATACAAGTTTTATCTCCTACAAGAAAAGGTATTTTAGGTGTTGATAATTTGAATAATGAAATACAAGCAATATTAAATCCAAGTTGCAAAGATAAGAAGGAAAAGCAGGTAAGAGATATAGTTTTCAGAGAAGGCGACAAGGTTATGCAAATAAAGAATAATTACTCTCTTGAATGGCATAGAATTGGTGGAGATGGTGAAAATAAAGGTGTAGGTGTTTTCAATGGAGATATGGGATATATTGAAACCATAGATGAAGAAAGAAAGGTTTTAAGTGTAGTCTTTGATGATGAAAGAAGAGTTGTATATGAATTTATGTTTTTAGATGAATTAGAATTAGCATATGCAATTACTATACATAAGAGCCAAGGAAGTGAATTTAAAGTTGTAGTTATGCCAACATTTATGGGGTCAGCATTTTTGATGAATAGGAATATACTGTATACTGGTATAACAAGAGCAAAAGAGTTAGTGGTTGTTGTTGGAAATCAAAAATCTCTTCAATATATGGTTAATAATACTAATAATATGAAGAGATATTCTTCATTGAAAGAAAGAATAATGGATATAACGATAGATAAGAATATGATTGAGTAGGTTAGAAAAAGAGGTATTTGATAAGTGAATTATAAAGAGTTGAGTTATGCTTTTAAAAATATAATATCTTGGTATAAAAAAAAGACCAAGGTATTAAATATAAAAAGCAGACCGTATAATACAGGTTTTGTTTTTTTTGATTTAATAAGTAGGTTGATAAATGATAATAAAAAGGTATTATATGTTTTTAGTATGGGTTCTGATGAGATAAAGAGTAAGAGTCATGATGAACTGTATATGAAAAGCATTCAAAAGATTATGCCTGGTGATATAGAAAATGGTATAACATTTATTTCAATAGATGAAATAGAGAATATAGGAGAGGAATATAGCCTTATTATATTTGATGATATAACTATGTTTTCTAAATCAACAATAAAAGATATAAGAGATGCTATTGAAAAGGTATATTGGAAGGTTAATAAGATAATTATTTATAGTTGTGAAAGAGTGTTTCCTATTGGTGAAAATATGGATTTGGTTTATTTATTAAATCCTATGCCAATGATAGAACCAAGATTTCTAAATACTAGGATAAAATTAGAAGATGATATTCCACTGGCGGTATATGAATATGTGAAATGGTTTAGCTATAATAATAAAAATGTAATTATTATGGTTCCTGACGAAGAAAAACTAAGTAAGGTATATTATACCTATAAGAATAATTTAAAAGATAATAATGCAAAAGTTGTTAAGTATGAAAAAGGTGATGATTTTAAAAATATAGAAAATATTGTTAAAAATGAGCCTGCTTTTATAGTAACAAACAGCATGGGAGATTATATAAATAGCATTGAAGATGTAAATATATTAATATTATTTGGTGATGATGCAAGTTATACTTATAAACAAATTGTGTATTTATGTGGATGTATATATGTAAAAAGTGATATATTACCAGAAGTTCTTTTGGTTTCAAGAGAAACCTCTGTAGAGATGGATAAGTCTAGGAATATAATAAGAGAATTTAATAAAAAATTATGGGAAAAGAATTTATTAAGATAATAAATATTGTAATAGAAGCACTTTTAGATATTATTTACCCATATGATAATAAATGCATAATTTGTGGAATCGAAGGATTTAGAGGAATATGTAGCAGGTGCAAAAGTGATATAAAGAGAGTTCAAGAGCAAGAAGAAATAATAGCTTATGGATATTATGGAGGAGTACTTAAAAAACTTATTCTAAATTTAAAATATCATAAGAGCTTTATAGCAGGTGAGGTTTTAGCTGATTTTCTATGCCAGATAATTAGGGAAAAACATTTAAGTATAGATTACATATGTTATGTACCCATAAGTAAGAAATCATTAAAAAAAAGAGGATTTAATCAATGTAGGGTGCTAGCAAAAAATATGAGTATAGCTTTAGACATACCTATTATTGATTGTTTAGTAAAGGTAAAAGAAACAAAAGAACAAAAGCTTTTAGGGAAAGAAGAAAGAGCAAAAAACATATTAAATGCTTTTACAATAAAAAATAAAGAAAAGCTTTTTAGAAAAAATATTTTATTAATTGATGATGTTTATACCACTGGTGCTACTATAAATGAATGTAAAAAAAGTATCGAAAAATGCAATATAAATAAAATTTATCTATTGACAATTGCAAAAAGCAATATATAATAGTAGTATAAAGCTAGGTCTGTGGATGAAAGTCGATGCCAGTCGCAGGCGAAACGATCCACGTAAGTTAGACAAAGAGCTAATGAGCATGGTGCGGTATAGATGTTAGTCCTACCAACAGAGATGTTGAGAGTGTTAGTAGTGAGAGGTTAATTCCGGGTAGCAAAAGCTCCAGTAGGCGAGTGTGGGGGCAAAAGCCAGGTCAGCTAGCTTTATAAAAAAACACTAATTTAATTTAAATTAGTGTTTTTTTATTTTTTACTTAAAGTAGATAATATTTTGAAAATTAATGTAAAAGTCATTAAAAGGATGTTGAAAAAAGAGTTTTAATTTTCTGAAAATTTAACATATGTTTATTGTAAGTCAAAGGGAATGGTGGTAAAATATAAATATGAAAGGTAATTAATATTAATATTTATATTAATATTTTGAGTAAAAACGAGAGGGGTTGACTTTATGAAAGTAACAGTAATAGGTAAAAATATTAATGTAACACCAGCATTAAAAGAGATGGTTGAAAAGAAGATATCTAAATTAGATAGATATTTTAGTCCAGATATAGAAGCAAGAGCCACACTTACAGTGCAAAAAAACAATCAAATTTTTGAGGTTACTATACCTTTTAATGGAGTTATCCTAAGATGTGAAGAAACTACTGAAGATATGTACAAATCAATAGATTTAGTAGAAGCAAAATTAGAAAGACAAATAAGAAAGCAAAGGACTAAGTTACAAAGAAGAAATAATGATTCTTTAAGATTTACTAATTTTGAGCCTTTAACAGTAGAAGAAAATGAAGAAAAAGATGGAGAAATAGTTAAAGTAAAGAGATTTAATATAAAGCCAATGAGTCCAGAGGAAGCAATGCTACAGATGGAGTTAATTGAACATAACTTTTTTGTATACAGAGATGCTGATTCAAATAATGTAAATGTAATATATAAGAGAAAAGATGGAAATTATGGACTTTTAGAACCAGATTATAAATAATATTATAGAAAAAGTCACCTATTTTAGAAGATAGGTGGCTTTTATTTTTGGAGAAAGCATATAGATTGAAAGACAGTAGTTTTATAGTTGAATTATAAATATGCTAAATGTTATAATCTATAGAAAGAATATTAAAGAAAAAATCATTTGATATAGATGACGAAAGGATATACTTATGGGATTTATAGAAAAACTATTTGGGACTTATAGCGAGAGAGAAGTTAAAAGACTTGGATCTGTAGTAGATAAAATACAATCATTAGATGAATCAATGCAAAAGTTAAGTGACGATGAGTTAAGAAATAAAACTACGGAATTTAAAGATAGATTATCAAAAGGTGAAACTTTAGATGATATATTACCAGAAGCATTTGCAGTTTGTAGAGAAGCTTCATGGAGAGTTTTAGGAATAAAGCATTTTAGAGTTCAACTTATTGGAGGAATGGTAGTTCATCAAGGAAGAATAGCTGAAATGAGAACAGGGGAAGGTAAAACTTTTGTTGCATCTCTTCCAGCATATTTAAATGCTTTAGCAGGAAAAGGTGTTCATGTAATCACAGTAAATGATTATTTAGCAAAAACTCAATCAGAATTAGTTGGAAAACTATATGGATTTTTAGGTTTAACAACAGGATGTATAATTCATGGACTTACACCAGCTCAAAGAAGAGAAGCTTATAACTGTGATATAACATACGGAACAAATAATGAATTTGGATTTGATTATCTAAGAGATAATATGGTTATATATAAAGAAGAAAGAGTTCAAAGAGAACTTAATTTTGCAATAGTAGATGAGGTTGATTCAATTTTAATAGATGAATCAAGAACTCCTCTTATAATATCAGGAATGGGAGATAAATCTACCAAGTTTTATAATGTAGCAGACAATTTTGTTAAAAGTTTAATAGCAGATCAAGATTTCAATATTGATGAAAAAGCAAGTGCTGTTTTATTAACAGATAGTGGTATGGAAAAAGCAGAAAAATATTTTGGTATTGAAAATTATGCAGAAGCAGAACACTTAGAACTTCAACATTATGTAACTCAAGCATTAAAGGCAAATTATACAATGAGATTAGACAAAGATTATATTGTTAAAGATAATCAAGTAGTTATTATAGATGAATTTACTGGAAGACTTATGGAAGGTAGAAGATATTCAGATGGGCTTCATCAAGCAATTGAAGCTAAAGAAGGAGTTAAGATTCAAAGAGAATCAAAAACTCTTGCAACAATTACTTTCCAAAACTACTTTAGAATGTATAATAAGCTTTCAGGTATGACAGGTACAGCTTTAACAGAAGAAAATGAATTTAGAGAAATTTATGGATTAGATGTTATAGTAATTCCAACAAATAAACCTATAGCAAGAATAGATAGACATGATATGATTTATAAAAATGCAAAAGGAAAATATAATGCAATAGTTGAAGAAGTTATAGAGGCTCATAGTAAAAATCAACCAGTATTAGTAGGTACAGCTAGTGTAGATAAGTCAGAATATATTTCATCTTTATTAAAGAAGAGGGGAATAAAACATCAAGTTCTTAATGCTAAATATCATGAACAGGAAGCTGAAATTATTTCTCATGCTGGAGAATTAGGTATGGTTACTATAGCAACAAATATGGCTGGTAGAGGTACTGATATTAAGCTTGGAGAAGGTGTACTAGAAGTTGGTGGATTAAAAGTAATTGGTACTGAAAGACATGAATCAAGAAGAATTGACAATCAATTAAGAGGTAGAGCAGGACGTCAAGGAGATGTTGGTGAATCAGTATTCTATATTTCATTGGAAGATGATTTAATGAGAATATTTGGTTCAGAAAAAATTCAAGGTGTTATAGATAAATTAGGATTACAGGAAGATGAAGCTATAGAAAGTAAAATGGTTACTAAGGCTATCGAAAATGCTCAAAAGAAGGTTGAAGGAAATAATTTTGACATAAGAAAGAATTTATTAGGTTATGATGATGTAATGAATTTACAAAGAGAAGTTATTTACAAGCAAAGAGCTGAAGTTCTTGATGGAAAGAACTTAAAAGAGCAAATTGAAGGAATGATAGAGGAAGTAATAACATCTTCAGTTAACAGTCATTTAGTTGGTGAACATATAGATATTGAAGATGATATAAAAGAGTTATTAAAATATCTTGAAGATATATGTTTCCCACATGGAACATTTACTGTAGATGAGTTAGCAGATTTATCTAATGAAGAAATAATAAGTATATTAGTAGAAAAAGCAAGAAGTATCTATAGTGAAAGAGAAGAAGAGTTTGGTCAAGAGCAAATGAGAGAAATTGAAAGAGTAATTCTTTTAAGAGTTGTTGATCAAAAATGGATGGCACATATAGATAATATGGATCATTTAAAACAAGGAATGGGATTAAGAGCATACAAGCAACAAGATCCTATTCAAGCATACCAAATGGAAGGTAGTGCAATGTTTGATGAAATGATACAAGGAATTAAGATGGAAACTGTTAAATTACTATATCATGTAAGAGCAGAAAGACCAGTTGAAAGAGAAAAGGTTGCAGAAGAAACTGGTGCAAGTCATGGAAATGATAAGTCAGTGAAAAATGAGCCAGTAAAAAGTGAAAATAGAGTTGGCAGAAATGATATGTGTCCATGTGGAAGCGGAAAGAAATATAAAAACTGCTGTGGTAGAGAAGCATAATTAGAAATATAAAACTATTGGTGGAAAGTGTCTTATTTTAATTAGGCATTTTTCACCTTGCTTATTTAAGGTAAGGAAGTGATACAATGTTATTAAAGTTAGAACAAGAAGTTTCTAAACTAACAGGTTTAAAAAATATATTAAAGGAAATGGGGGCTTCACTTTGACAAAGGAGGCTTAGAAAAAAGGTTTCAAGAATTAGAGCTTCAAATGCAAGAAAATGGATTTTGGGATGATGTTAAAAGAGCAGAAGAAGTTACTAAAGAATGTAAGATAATAAAAGATAAAATAGAAAGATATGAAAACTTAGTAAGTAGAATTGATGATATAGAAGTATTGGCTGAATTAGCAGAAGAGGATGAAGATACTATAAATGAAGTTATAAAAGAAATAAGATCAATTGAAAAAGAAGTTGAAAATTATCGTGTAGAGCTTCTTTTATCAGGTGAATATGATAGAAATAATGCCATCTTAAACTTACATGCAGGTGTTGGTGGCTCAGATGCTAATGATTGGACTGAAATGCTTCTTAGAATGTATACAAGATGGTGTGATAAGAAGGGATATAAAGTTGAAACTTTAGATCTTTTAGAAGGTGATGAAGCTGGTATTAAAAGTGTAACTTTAAAAGTAAAAGGTGAATTTGCTTATGGTTATTTAAAGGCTGAAAAAGGAGTCCATAGATTGGTAAGAATTTCACCATTTAATGCCAATGGAAAAAGGCAGACTTCTTTTGCTTCAGTAGAAGTTCTTCCAGAATTAACTAAGGATCAAGATATTGATATAAGACCAGAGGATTTAAAGATAGATACCTATAGAGCCAGTGGAGCAGGTGGTCAGCACGTTAATAAGACGGAATCAGCTATTAGAATAACTCACTTACCAACAGGTATTGTGGTGCAATGTCAAAATGAGAGAAGTCAATTTGCAAATAAAGATACTGCAATGGCAATGCTTAAGTCAAAGCTTATTGAATTAAAAGAAAGAGCTCATAAAGAAAAAATCGAAGATTTAACAGGTGAGCTTAAAGACATGGGATGGGGAAGTCAGATAAGATCATATGTATTCCATCCATACAATATGGTGAAGGATCACAGAACAAATGAAGAAACATCTAATTTAAATGCTGTAATGAATGGAGAAATCGACCAATTTATCATAAGCTACTTAAAGCAGGAAGCACAAAAATAAAAAGTATAATGGGATTTTTTAATTCCATTATACTTCACTTGTGACGACTTAATTAGGTGCATTAGCGTAGGGATATGCACTGATTAACTCAAGAAATCAAGAAGATTTCTTGAAAGGTTTTGTATTTAGTATGCCAATGATAATAAGTGCTAAAAGTATAATTAATAATAAATTAATAGATTTTCTACTATATATAAAGGTTGTTACAGTACTGTAGCAATCTTTTTTAATTTCTTTATTAACTACTTTATATACTGTATTTATGGCATCAGTATCAATATAGTCTACAGTATCAGTTGGTGTATGAATATGTGACGTATCACTATGGCAAATGGTTAATGCATCAATGCCTAATTCATTAAAGCTTGCATGATCGCTAGAATTTTCGTATTCCACTAGATATTCTATAGAGTCATTTGAACAGATATTAGAAAGTGAATTTAAGATGTTAGAAGAATTACCTTTGAAGGCTACTCCTTGAATAAAGGTAATGGGACAATCTTTTGCACCTATCATGTCAAAATTAATAACTTTTGAATTTTTAATATCAAAGTAATTGTTCTCAGCAAAAAAGTTAGACCCTTTAAGTCCAAGTTCTTCAGCATTTAAAGCAACAAAAATTATGGAGCGTTTAGGTTTGCCAAAGGTGGATAAGGTATTGGCAAGTTCCAATAAAAATGAAGTACCAGAAGCATTGTCTAAAGCACCGTAATAAATATTATTTTGTGAATCACTACCGAGATGATCAAAGTGTGCAGTAAGGATTAATGGTGCTAGTGATTGATCTGAACCTTCAATAATTCCTTGAATGTTAACTAACTTTTTGTCTGCATTTTTAAAAGGAATATAAGTAGTTAAGGTTTTACCATTCTTTAAGGCATCAATTATTTTATTATAGCCTTTAGAAGATAGAGCAATTACTAAATCAAAACGTAGTTCACACATAAAAGAACTTCTAAATGATAAATCATCATTTTGACTTAGATAAAATAATAGAGTTCCTTCATCATTAGATACCTCAATAGAGGTAGAAAAAATATTTATCTTATCTTTATTAGAAAAAGTAAAGGAATTAGCATTGAAATTAATCATATCCTCCTTATAGTCTTCGCCATATTTTAAATATTCACTTCCATTATCATCAAAAATTTTAAAATAAACTGTTTCATCAGTTTTTACTGGGCAAGTTGTAATAAATTCTTCAATATAAGTATTCTTATAGGGGCTTAATTTTAAATCTTTAAATTTATTTTTTATTATTTCCCCAGCTAAAAGATTTTCATCACTACCAGAACGTCTTCCTTCAAAGGATGAGGAAGATAGATATTTTATATTTTTCACAACATTTTCGGCATTGAAATTATATATGTGATCATTTAAGGCAATACATGTGAACAAGCAAAGAATAGTAATCAATAAGGTTGAAAAATAAAAGATCTTTTTTTTCATAAAAAAATACCTCAGCTAATAATATATACTTAATATTATTAATTGAGGCAGTGTAATATGAATACCATAATAAATATTTATTATTTTGAATATACAATTTCTAAAAAACTATGAACTAAGGAAAATAAAAGACAGAGAAAAACAAAAAAGTTTATTTTACCATTTATAACAGTAATAATGCCGCCGACAATAGCCAAAAGTATAATTATTATGCCAAGAAATTTATTAAATCCTGATCCTTCTAAGGCTTCCTTAATGGAAGTTAACAATATTATGATTAAGGAAAGGTATATAAATATATTTCTTAAAGTAACATTGAATTCAATAACATAGTATCTGTTTAAAATTAAAATAACAAGTAAAAGAATAAGCATTACATTAATAAATTTATTAAAGATAGAACGCAAAGAATCACCTCTTGATGGTAAAAAATTACAATTTAATTATAAATCCAATATAACTTAATATCAATACTGTAAAAATAAAATAAAAATATTATAATAGAGGTATTGGGAAAAATATTTTTACAGGAGAGAACAATGGTAAATATTGAAAAAAGATTAGAAAAAGAATTAGGAATAAAATTAGTACAGGTACAAAATGTAATTAAATTATTAGATGAAGGAAATACAGTACCTTTTATAGCTAGATATAGAAAAGAGCAGACAGGTGCTTTAAGTGATGATATATTAAGAAAGTTTTTTGAAAGACTGACATACTTAAGAAATTTAAAGGATAGGAAGGAGGATGTATTAAGATTAATTGATGAACAAGGGAAACTTACTGAGGAAATAGTTAAAGCATTAGAAAAGGCTGATTCCCTTACTGAAGTAGAAGATATATATAGACCTTTTAAACCTAAAAAGAGAACAAGAGCAACCATTGCTTTAGAAAAAGGATTAAAGCCATTGGCTGATATTATTTTGGCAGGTAATTTTAATGGCACAGTTGAAAAGCAAGCAGAAGCATTTATTAATGAAGAAAAGGCTGTAAACAGTATTGAAGATGCTATAGCTGGAGCATTAGATATAATAGCCGAAGGAATATCTGATGATGCAGCCCTTAGAAAGTATATTAGAAATATAGTCTTTAAAGAAGGTAAAATTGAAACTAAAGGTTCAAGTGAAGAAAGTACTCCTTATGAAATGTATTATGATTATAGTGAGGAGGTATTTAAGATACCTTCTCATAGAATATTAGCAATCAACAGAGGTGAAAAAGAAAAGATATTATCTGTAAAGATTTCTGTTAATGATGAGAAGATAATAAGCTATATAGAAAGTAAGATACTTAAAGAGAATTCTATAACGGCTGAATATTTAAAAGTAGCCATCAAAGATTCTTATAAGAGGTTGATATTCCCATCAATTGAGAGGGAAATTAGAAATGAGCTTACTGATAAAGGTGAAGAGGGAGCAATATTAATATTCAAGGAAAACTTAAAAGCACTTCTTATGCAACCACCTATAAAAGGTAAAGTAGTTATGGGATATGACCCAGGCTTTAGAACTGGATGTAAAGTGGCTGTATTAGATGCAACAGGAAGATTCTTGGATAAGGCAACAGTATATCCTACAGTTCCTAAAAGAGATATAGAAGGAACTAAGGAAATATTAAAAGAAATGATTAAGAAATATAACGTAGATGTAATTTCTTTAGGAAATGGTACTGCTTCAAGAGAATCAGAAGAAGTAATTGCTGAAATAATAAGTGAAATAAAGAATGAAACAGATAAGGGACTAGCATATGTAATAGTATCAGAAGCAGGAGCTTCAGTATACTCTGCTTCAGAGTTAGCAGCTAAAGAATATCCAGATTTAGATGTTACCATAAGAGGAGCTATTTCTATAGGAAGAAGATTGCAAGATCCAATGGCAGAACTAGTAAAGATAGAGCCCAAGGCCATTGGTGTAGGTCAATATCAACATGATGTAACTCCTAAAAAATTAGATGAATCATTAAGTGGAGTAGTTGAAGATTCAGTAAATAAGGTTGGAGTAGATTTAAATACAGCAACACCTTCATTGCTAACTTATGTTGCAGGAATAAACACATCCATTGCTAATAATATAGTAGCGTATAGAGATGAAGTAGGTGGGTTTAGCAGCAGAAAAGAACTACTAAAAGTTAAGAGATTAGGTCAAAAAGCATATGAGCAATGTGCTGGTTTCTTAAGAGTTATGGAAAGTAAAGAGCCTCTTGATAATACTTCTGTTCATCCAGAATCTTATAGTATAGCTAAAAAGCTTATGGAGATATTAGGATACTCTAAAGAAGATTTATCTGATAGAAAATTAAATGATATTGAAGAAAGAGTTATGACTAAAGGATTGAAGAACTTAGCACAGGAATTAGAAGTAGGAGAACTTACACTTAAGGATATTATTAAAGAGCTGCAAAAACCAGGAAGAGATCCAAGAGAAGATATGCCAAAGCCTATTTTAAAAACAGGTGTCATAGATTTAAAAGACTTAACTCCAGGAATGGTATTAATGGGAACTGTAAGAAATGTATCTGATTTTGGAGCATTTGTTGATATAGGAGTACATCAAGATGGATTGGTGCATAAGAGCCAAATGGCTAATAAATTCGTCAAGCATCCTCTTGATATTGTGAAAGTTGGCGATGTTGTAAAAGTTGCAATTATGGAAGTTGATAGCAAGAGAAAGAGAATTGCACTTACTATGAAAGATATAAAGGAATAACGAAATTATTATAAGTATATCTTGAAATAAGAATCTATTAGAACTATAATATAAGTATAAAATAATATATCTTCAGGGCGGGGTGCAATTCCCCACCGGTGGTTATAGCCCACGAGCTAGAAATAGCATGATTCGGTGTGATTCCGAAGCCGACAGTATAGTCTGGATGAAAGAAGGCAATAAGTAAGTTTTATTTATATTTAAAATAAAGTTAATTACGTCCTGATGTTTTATAGCATCAGGATTTTTTATTACAGCAAAATATTTTTATGCCTGTGCATTAATTTAAAGTATAAAAAGTTTCTAGGATATAAAAATATAAATGAAACAAAACTTATACCTCCACTGAGAGATAAAGGGGGATTATATATGAATAAAAGAAAAGATTTAAACAAAAGCATAAAAATATCGTTATTAGTGGCAATTGCAGTAGTACTTATGTATTTTGACTTTCCAATTGTACCTATATTTCCGTGGCTAAAGATTGATCTTAGTGAAGTTCCAGCATTAATAGGAGGATTTGCTTATGGACCAGTTATTGGTGGAATCATTGTAGTATTAAAAGTTATTTTGAAATTATTACTTAAAGGAAGCGCAACTTTTGGAGTAGGTGAAATTGCCAATATATTAGTAGGGGTTGCTTTAGTAACGCCAGCGGCATGGTTATACAATAGAAATAAAAGCAAGAAATCTGCTATTACAGGGATGGTAGTTGGTGCATTAGTTATGCAATTAGTAGGGATTATTGCTAATATATACTTCTTACTTCCAGCCTATGGAATAGAAGTTGATTTAACAAAATATGTTTTTGTTGGACTTATACCATTTAATGGTATAAAGGCGCTTATTGTGTGTATTGGTACATTTATATTATATAAAAGATTATCAATGTCTATATTTAAGGTTGATTCAAGATTGGGAGATAAAAGAAATGTAGCATAGTTAAAATAAAAAAACTTCTTTGGTGAAATAGTTATAGAAATTATTGCACTAAAGAAGTTTTTTGCATAGTGAGCTACTATTATAGCTGTCATTAAATATTTTCATTTTGAATTTTTATTTTTTGAATAGTATATAAACAAAGAGCACTTAAAGTAGCTATACCTGCAATTATTATAAATTTATGAGTGTTTGTTTTTTCTGCTTTCATTAATTCTATTGGATTATCCACAGGATCTTTTTCAATGATACTTACTATATTATGTTCACCATTTACATCACTAATTTCTAAAGTCAATTTAATTAATGAATTGGCAGTGAAATTAGGATAAACTATCTTTTCTTCATGAATATTATCATGATCGTAGCTTAGTATAAGGTTCACAGTATCTTTAACAAATGATGTACTTATGGTTGTAATAATTTCTGAGTTAGTATTTAATTTGCTAATTTGTATTGAAGAGTCATTAAGACCTTCATAAGATAATACCACATTAGTAAGTTCTTTCGTAGTATTATTTATAATTTTAATAACAGGTAAAAGAGTAGAACCAGCATTAGTTTCCATATAAATACCTCCACTTAATACACTTTATTAACTATACTATACGTTTAAGAGAAGTAATATGAATTAAAAATTAATATAATTTAAATTATATAATGTTTCTTTTCCACATAATCATGGCATCTTCGCCATTATCATCATAATATTTTTTTCTTATGCCTTCATTAATAAATCCTGCCTTGGCATAAAGCTTTTGTGCAGCAATATTAGATACTCTTACTTCAAGAGTTATATCTGGACAATTTTCTTTTTGGCAGATATCAAATAAGGAAGATAATAAATTATAGCCGATGCCAAGACGCTTAAAATCAACATCAACTGCTATGTTTGTAATATTGCCTTCACCAGCAATAATCCACATTCCTGCAAAGCCTATTACTTTATTACTATGGGAATCAATAGCAACAACATATCTAGCAAGAGTATTAGTAATCTCTTGACTTATAGATTCTAAGCTCCAAGGAATATGAAAGGAGTTTTTGCTTAACTCAAAAACTCCTTGTACATGGGATGAATCCATTGGCTTATACAATATGGCCATTTTGCATTTTCATCCTTTGTTCTAATTCTCTTTCTGCTTGAGGCTTCTTTAGATATAAAGGTGAAGAATTTATATCATCGCATTGGCCTTGTCTTAAAAGTTCCATTCCTAGCTCTCCTAGAGCTGAAGCTTTTACAACACTTAGATGGTTAGGGGCAAACTTAGCGTTAGGAAGCTTTTCTAATAAATATTCTTTATACTTATATACTCCATCACCGGTAAAGATGACAGATTCATCTTTTTCTTGCAATATTTCTACTAGTTCATCTAAAGAAAGAGCACTATAGTCAATTATTTTTGAAAGTTCTCCATTAGAAGATTTATACATGCATGTGAATACACTATCTCTTAATGCATCCATTATAGGACAGATTATGCCATCAAAATTAATTAGGGAATAAGCTAATGCATCTAAACTAGAAATACTTAGATAAGGTTTATTTGAACCCATGCTTAATCCTTTTACTGTAGCCATACCTATTCTAAGACCTGTAAATGAACCAGGACCTTTAGAAAGCACAAAGCCATCAACTTCGCTAATATCTATATTGCAATCATTAAGTAGCATTTCTATCTTTTCCATAAGGATTACAGAATGTTCTCTTTTGAAGTTTAAGGTAAATTCACCTAATAAATGTTCATCTTTAAGTAGTGCAACTGTAGTAACTAAAGATGAAGAGTCCATGCTTAAAACTATCATACTTTTAACTCCTTTATGTAATTATATCTTTCACCATATGGTGTTAATGTAATGGTTCTGAAATTTTCTCCATTATCAAGATTTTTTTCAATATGAATATGTAAATATTCCTTTGGTAGAATATCTTCTATATAGTTAGCCCATTCAATTATTGAAACTGCATCTGAAAATATATAATCATCAAAACCAATGGCATATATTTCATCAGGGTCTGAAACTCTATAAACATCAAAGTGATTTAATTTTAATCTTCCAGAATCGTATTCGTTAACTATTGTAAATGTTGGACTTGTTATGTATTCATCAATGCTAAGGCCCTTAGCAATTCCTTTTGTTATATGAGTTTTACCAGTACCTAAATCACCAGTTAGACATATAATATCCCCAGCATTAAGTAATTTTCCAAGTTCATAACCTATGGAAGTAGTTTCTTCTATGTTACTAACAGAAAAAATCATATTTCCTCTCCTTTCAACAATAAAGCTTAATTACATAAATTAAACTAATATTTCTCTAACTTATATTCTATCCAAAATATATAAAAAAGAAAAGAATTATATAAATTAGAATAAAAATATTGATTTTTGTAATATTTCATTATATAATATACTTTGTACTTAGGGGTATGGCTCAACGGTAGAGTAGTGGTCTCCAAAACCATTGGTTGTGGGTTCAAATCCTACTGCCCCTGCCAGTAAAACTAGTAAGTAATACTTGCTAGTTTTTTTTATGCGTAAAAATATATATTTATATAAAATTAATTTTTATTTTTTAACATTTTCACCTTTATGTAAATATTATATAAGAGGAAAGAAGTATTCTTATATAAAAATCAAGGAGGATGAAAACGTGAGTAGTTATAAAGGAATTGATATTTCTAGTTATCAAGGGTACGATATTGACTTTTCGGCAGTAAGAAATAGTGGAGTTGAAATATGTATTGTGAAAGCTACTGAAAGTACCACATATACCAATATGTATTTTGATAACCATGCTTCTGGAGCTTTAAATGCAGGGCTTAATGTTGGTTTTTATCATTTCTTCAGAGGGCAAGGAATAGCAGAAGCTGATTATTTTTGTAGTGTAATAAATAAATATAAAGATAGAATGACCATAAAACCTGTTATTGACGTTGAAGTATCAATGGCTGATATAAATAATCAGGTTTTATTATTTATTAATAGGGTAAAGCAAGTTTTAGGATTAGATTGTGTAATATATTCAGGTGCATATTTTGCTGGAGATAATCTTATAGATATAAATCTTTTAAATTATGGACTTTGGGTTGCTCATTATTATGTATCAACTCCAACACTAAGAGGTATTTGGACTGGATTTGTAGGACATCAATATTCAGATCAAGGGATAATTCCTGGAATAAATGCATATGTAGATTTAAATACTTTTTATGATGGAATGTTTATTGGAAATCCAGGCAGCGGAGAAAGTACAGGTGGAGTAACTCCAGCACCAGTAGGAAGAACAAAGAATTTAGATGGAACTTATACAGTGAAGAGTAATGATACTTTAAGTGCCATTGCCAATGATTTTGGTGTTACAGTAGATCAGCTTGTAAGATGGAATAATATTTCTAATCCTAACTTAATAACAGTAGGGCAAATTTTATATTTTTCAGATAAGTCTTCTTCAGGATTAGGTCAAGGAATAACTTATGTAGTGCAAGCTGGAGATACCTTAAGCGGAATAGCAACAAAATTTGGGACAACAGTAGCAAATTTAGTATCATTAAACAATATAAGTGATCCTAATTTGATATATGTAGGTCAAGTTTTAAAGTTACCATCATCAGGAAATAGTAGTAGAACTTATACTGTACAGGAAGGTGATACTTTAAGCTCTATAGCAACAAAGTTTGGCACAACAGTAGTAAATTTAGTATCATCAAACAATATAAGCAATGCAAATTTGATATATGTAGGACAAGTTTTATATGTATAATTAATTTATAGAAGAAAATAAAAAAGTTTATGACTTATAATTAGTCTGCATTAACATAGTAATATGATTGCTTTAGCAAGTATTATTCATGTTAATGCTTATAATATAAAAAACGAACAAATGTTTGAATAGAAAAATAAAGAATGTTAATAATTTTAAATAAAAAAGAATAGTCAGGAGTGATAAGATGATAAATAGAGCAAGAGAAGTCCTTAAAGAATATTATGGATATGATTCATTTAGAGAAAGGCAAGAGGAAATTATTACGTCTATTTTAGAGGGAAAAGATGTAGTAACAATTATGCCAACTGGTGGCGGAAAATCTATATGTTATCAGGTGCCTGCCCTTATATTAGATGGACTTACTATTGTAATTTCTCCCTTAATATCTTTAATGAAGGATCAAGTTGATAATATTAAAAATATGGGGATTAAAAGTGCATATATAAATTCAACCTTAAGTGAGAACGAAATTAAGAGTATATTAAATGATGTAATTAAAAATGAGGTGAAAATTCTCTATGTTGCACCAGAAAGATTGGAATCAACAGAATTCTTAAATTTGATAACAAGGGTAAAAATATCACAAATTGCTGTAGATGAAGCACATTGTATATCACAATGGGGACATGATTTTAGAAGTAGTTATAGAAGGATAAGTAAGTTTATTGATTTGTTAGTATATAGACCAATAATAACAGCTTTTACAGCTACTGCCACTGAGGAAGTCAGAAGAGATATTATAAATCTATTAAGGCTTAATGAACCGAAAATTTTTATCACTGGATTTGATAGGAAGAATTTAAAAATAACCATAGAAAAAGCTGTAGTGAAGAAGCAGTATATTTTGGATTACATAAATAGTAGCGAAGGTGCCAGTGGAATAATTTATTGTGCCACCAGAAAAGATGTAGATATTATATATGAAATGCTTATAGCAAATAATATAAAGGGTGAAAGATATCATGCAGGATTAAATGATGAAGAGCGTAGGGTAGCACAGGAACGATTTATTTATGATCAGGCCAATGTGATGGTAGCTACTAATGCTTTTGGAATGGGAATTGATAAGCCTGATATCAGATATGTAATACACTATAATATGCCTAAAAGCTTGGAAGGATATTATCAGGAAATAGGAAGAGCTGGTAGAGATGGTGAGGAAAGTGAATGTATAATGCTTTTTTCACCTTCAGATGTACAGACACAAAGATACATTATAGATATAGGTACTTCTAACAGTGTTAGAAAAGAAAAGGAATATGCAAAGCTTCAGACGATGGTAAACCTAATATATACACAAGAATGTTATAGAAAATATATTCTTAATTATTTTGGTGAAGAATATGAAGGGAACTGCAATAAATGTAGTAATTGTGATACAGAGCAAAGCAAGGAAGACAAGACCATAGATGCTCAAAAGGTTATATCTTGTGTATATAGGGTAAAAAGAGGTTATGGTGTTGGCATGCTTGTAGATGTTTTACGTGGTTCAAAAAATAAAAAATTATTGGATTTAAAATTAAATGAAGTTAGTACTTATGGCATAATGAAGGATTATTCAAAGGATAATCTTACGGAGTTTATCAATACCTTAATCGCTTTAGGATATTTAAATTATGGCGGTGAATATCCAGTAGTTAGCTTAAATAATAATTCTATGGATATAGTAAAAGGTAAAAGAACTGTGTGGATTAGAGAACATAAAATCAATAAGGCTAGTTTTACAGTTGATAATGAATTATTTGAGATATTAAGAAGACTAAGGCATGAAATTGCAGTTAGTGAAAAGGTGCCACCATATATGGTATTTGGAGACAGTACACTAAAAGAATTAAGTTCAAGAATGCCTGTAGATAAAGAACAGATGTTAGAGGTTAGTGGTGTAGGTGAAAGAAAATATGATAAGTATGGTCAGCGATTTATTGAAAAGATAATGAATTATTTAAATAGTAATAATATAAATCATATATGGATATCAAAAGCTAAGAGTGATATATCAATAGAAGAAAAGAAAAATAATATAGAGGGTAGCAAAAATATTAAAGAAAAATCATATATAAATACAGTGGAGATGTTAAGAGTATGTGGTAGTTTAAGGAAGACTGCTGGAGAAAGAGAATTAACGCTTACTACCATTATTTCTCATGTTGAAAAATATATAAGTGAAGGAAATAGCATAGATTTTAAAATAGACTTTAGTGATATATTTAATGAACAGGATGAGGAAATAGTAAAGGGAGTCATTAAGAATGTGGGCTTTAATAAACTTAAGGCAATAAAGGAAGAGGTTCCAAGCAATATAAGCTATGATGCTATAAAAGGAATCATTCTTAAAAAGATAATTGAAGAATCAGCCTCTTAAATAAATTTCAGGGAAATTTATTTAATGATGAATGATGAATTACGAATGATGAATTAAGGTTGAAACTCATAGAGTTTCTAAAAAATATATATTTCTAAACTCCATTAAAGGAGTTTATTCCACAATTCATCATTCATCACTCATCATTATTTAAGTTCATCATTAATAAAAACTTTGTTATTGTAGGAAAAAACTTGTTGACATATTATTGTGGACTATGATAAAATAACTTTTGTCGAAGGGGTATGGCTCAACGGTAGAGTAGTGGTCTCCAAAACCATTGGTTGTGGGTTCAAATCCTACTGCCCCTGCCACAAAAAAGTTAGTATTTATACTAACTTTTTTTTTGTAAATTTATATAAAAGTTTTAGTTAGTAAGGTAGAATTAAGGTATATGTTGTAAAATAATAGATAAATTGATATAATTTATAAAAAAGGGGTATATGATAATTATGAAGAAAAATAAAGAGCAATTTTTATTGATTATTCTTAGTATATTAATGGTTATTATTTTAAGTACTAACTTGTATAGTTTTATCATAGAAGAAAGCACGTTAACATCAAATATAATTTCAATTATATCATTGCTAATGCTTATAACTTGTATAATAATTATATTAAGTTATAAAAATAATAATTTAAAAGAACAAAGAGATTCAAAAGAAATCGATAAAAATAATTACTTTATGAATTTATCTCATGAACTTAGAACTCCATTAAATATAATATTATCTACAGAACAACTTATAACTAATTTAAATTCAAGAAATGAAAATATAGATAAAGATAAATTAAATAACTATATGGATATCTTAAGAGGAAATTCTAAAAGGCTACTTAAACTTATTAATGATATAATTGATCTATCTAAAATCCAAGAAGAGATGTATAATATTGATATTATGGAGCATGAAATTGTATTCTTTGTAGAAGAATTAGCTCTTTCTATGAAGGAATATATTGAAGCTAAAGGAATAGAATTAATTATAGATCCGGAAATTGAAGAAAAAATTATAGAATGTGATATAAATGATATTGAAAAATGCTTGATAAACTTAATTGGAAATGCTATGAAGTTTACTCCGGAAGGGGGAAAGATAATTATTAGGATATCAGATTTAAACGATAAGGTTAAAATATCCATTATAGATTCTGGCATTGGCATATCTGAAAAAGATATAAATGAAATTTTTAATAGATTTGAACAAGCTTATAATAAGAAAAGTGAAGAATTTGGTGGAAGCGGAATTGGCTTAATGCTAACTAAACAGATAATTGAATTACATAAAGGAGACCTAGGAGTAAAAAGCGAACTGGGAAAAGGAAGTGAATTTTCTATTTTATTACCTGTAAAACAATTGAAATAAAAGGTTTACTTATACGTTGACAACGTTTTTATGTAATGATAGTATATAATAAAATAATATAGATGCCTAAATTAAGATGAGCTTAGTTTAGGTTTTTATATTTTATGTAGAATATGAGGTAATCAATGATAGTAGAAAAGGTATTAAATAATAATGTTGTTGTATCTATAGAACCAAAGACAAGGAAAGAAATAATTCTAATGGGGCAAGGAATAGCCTTTGGTAAAAAAATAGGGCAAGAAATTGACGAAAGTAAAATTGAAAAAAGATTTATGGTAGAAGACAAGACCCTAGGTGATAAGATAAAAAAACTTATCAATCAAATACCTGAAGGTGTCTTTGAACTTGCTGATGAAATAATTTCTTATGCATCTAAAGAATTAGACACAGAATTAGACAAGCAAATATATATTTCATTATCAGATCATATAGCATTTGCTATAAAAAGGTTTAAAAATAATATAAGTTTAAAAAATGATTTACTTAATGAAATTAGAAGAATACATAAAAAAGAATTTAAAGTGGCATTATGGGCTGTTGAATATTTAAATGAACGATTAGGAATAGATCTTCCAGAAGATGAAGCAGGCTTTATAGCACTTCATTTTGTTAATGCAGCATATAATAGAAATACCACTGAATCAATTACTTCTACTAAGATAATAAAGGAAATCTTACAAATTATCAGATTAAACTATCAATTAGAATTTAATGAGGATGATTTGAATTATGATAGATTGCTTACTCATTTAAAATATTTCACTAAGAGAATTATTACTAATAGCAAAGATGAGAGTACTAGTGATGAAATCTTTGCAAAGATTATTGAAAATAGCTATCCTGAAGCTTATAAATGTGCACTGAAGATAAAAGAATATATAGAAAATACTTATAATTATGAAGTTAATGAAGATGAGATAATATATTTAACAATGCATATTCATAGAGTTGTTTTAGCTGCAAGAGAAAATTAAAAAAATACGGAGCTGAATTTTTTCAGCTCCGTATTTTCATTGTTTAATCCATTGAGAAAATTTAATACTATAGTTGTCAGTTTTATTTTCTTCAACATAATTATAAAAGGCATTTAGGAAATAAGCTCTATCTACATCATCAGTCAAGGTAATTCCACCCATATTATATTGATAACATAAAATTTGATCTAAAGATAAATTACCGTTATCAGTCATAATTTGATATAGTACCATAAAAGTTGTAGTTCTTCCTTCACCAGCATCACAATGGAAATGAAGATGTTGTCCTTCAGGTTTATTTTTAATAAAATCTACAAAATCATCTATTACAGTAGTAGATGGAATTCCACCATCCTTAACAGCAAAACGCTGATATTTTAACCCATTTTTATTAATTGCATTATTTTCAGTGGAAACAGAATCAACAGTAATATTAGTTAAAACTTTACCAAGTTTATCATATATATTTATTTGTGAATTTTGCTTAATGGAATTTAATAATTTATCTTCAGTAGAAATGGTTTCTTCTGTGGTAAATCCATTATTTAAATCTTTACCAATGCTGTAGAAGCTGATAGCTAAATCATTTATAAATCCATGAGATTCTTGTCTTAAATCAACTATGCATATATCAGGTTTATTTATGGAGTTTTTTATATTTTCTATTTGAGAAGGTGTAAATTGTGCACTACCTGAAATATTTAAATTAGTTAAATCTCTAAAACGATTTGGAAGTCCAGTGATTGCATCACTATCTTTCACAATTAAAGTTTCATTTTTATTGCTAAAGGATATTGGAAAGGCTGATACTAATTGAAAAATTAGTAAAACATATAGAAAAAGACTGCAGAATTTTATAGTTTTAATTTTCATATTAAACCTCCTAAATTATATTTATAAACAGTATTATTTTTTGTTAGGAAAAAAATATTATTCTTTATAAATTTTTATATGCATAATATAAAGATACTGGGGCAATATAATAGTGTAAACAGGAGGTAAAAAAATTCGTAAAGAAGAATTTTCTTGTACTTTTGTTTATATAGACCGGTAGCCGAAGGAGGAATCTGTAATGTCAAATAAAGCATTAGTTCCAGAAGCAAAGCAAGGGTTAAATGCATTCAAGAACGAAGTAGCAATGGAGTTAGGAGTACCATTTAAAGAATATAATGGAGATTTAACTTCAAGACAATGTGGTTCCGTTGGTGGTGAAATGGTTAAGAGAATGGTAGAACAATATGAAAGTGGGTTAAGATAAGCCACAACGGTATGAAATCTCAAGAGAGGGTCAATGCCTTGAAAGGATGGAGACTGAAATGGATGAACCACCAAAAAATTGATTTATCATTACAAAAGGGAAGATGCAGCAATGCATCTTCTTCTTTTATCAAAGGATTTGTTATAATTCAAGATAATTAAAGTCTATAGTAAGGTCTTCAAGTGATTTTTTTTCTATGCTGATATGTAAAAAGAAATTGCTGTCCATAACTTTCCATTAATAAAAATCTTAAGACATTCTTTAACTTCATATGTTTTATAATATTCTATTTTTTTTATCTTCATAAGTAGTAATGTTTTAAAAAAAATTTCTTTTATGATATATTCTCTCTTATGATACAATTGATTATAAAGTTAAAAAATTCATTTATAAATGAAATTTAAAAATAAGTATGAGGTAGAGATATGGAAAATCCAAAAGAGTATTATGAAAGTAATATTAATAAAATTAATAAAAATTTAAGAGAATTAGAAAGAATAATATTAACTTTTGCAGTGCTAAGATTAATAATAGTAATTGTGGGCATAGCAGTAATGTACTATCTATATAAAGCTGATAAGTTTATTTATTTATGTGCTTCATTTTTAGCTACATTGTTAATTTTTATTTTAACAGCTATATTCCATAATAATAAGATAAATGAAAAAGAACAGTACTTATTGAAGTTAGAATACAATGAAAAGGGGTTAAAGAGGATAAATGGAGAGTGGAAGGAATTTGAGGATAAAGGAGAAGAGTTTTTAAATAACAGCCATAATTTTAGTGGTGACTTAGATATATTTGGTAAGAACTCTTTATTTCAATGGATAAATACAACTAAAAGTCCCCTTGGTAGAAAAAAATTAGCTGAAATATTATCTCTTAAGTCATTGCCTAATAAGCAAATAATAAAGGATAGACAAGAAGCTATTAAGGAACTTAGTGGAAAGAGAGAGTTTTGTGAAAATATTTATATATCCTTTAATAAAGGAAAAAAAGATAAGCATTCAGTGGATAAGTTTTTAGCTTGGATGGAAAAGGAGGAAAAGATAAGTTTTACAGTAAGATATGTACCATATTTATTTATCATTATTACCTTGCTGTTTTTATATCTTACAGCTGCTGGAAGGGTACCTGTAAATTATTTAATTTTAGATTTGTTTGTTAATTATCTTGTGGTAAAGCTATTAACGAAGAATTTAAGTGATAGTATAAATATTATCTTGGAAAATAAAAATGCCATTATTCAATATGAAAAGATATTAAGAATATTAAGTAGTGAAGAGTTTTCTACAAGAAAACTTGTTAAATTAAAAGAAAAGCTTATAAATAGTGGAGAAAACTGCATGGTGGAAATTAATAAGCTTAAAAATATTGTTAATTGGATAGGAGATAGTAATGCTAATGCATATTATCTACTTTTAAATGTGTTTATGCTAAGTGATATATTTGTTCTATATAATCTTGAAAAATGGAGAAGAAAAAATGGGTTTAAGATTAGAACATGGATTAAAACTATAGCTGAGTTTGAAGCTCTAATTAGTATTTCTAATATAGCATTTGATAATCCAAAGTGGTCATATCCAGACTTTACTGAAGAAAGAAGCATTGAATGTAGGGGGATTGCTCATCCTTTATTAGGAGAAAAAGCTGAAAGTAATGATTTTGCTTTACATCATGGCAAAAAAGCTGCTCTTATAACAGGATCAAATATGTCTGGTAAGAGTACTTTCCTAAGAACTATAGGTTTTAATATGGTTTTAGGATATATAGGTAGTCCTGTGAGAGCTGAAAAGTTGAATAGTGGGATTTTTAGTATATATACATGTATGAGAACACAAGATAATCTAGAAGAAAGTATATCTTCATTTTATGCAGAAATATTGAGGATTAAATTAGTGATAGAGGCTGCCAGAAGTGGGGAAAAGGTATTTTTTCTTTTAGATGAAATATTTAAAGGAACAAATTCGAAAGATAGACATGATGGAGCTAAAATATTGATTGAGCAATTGGTGAAAAGTGGTGGTATTGGACTTGTTTCAACTCATGACTTTGAGTTATGTGATTTAGAAAACATACACAATTGGCTTATTAATTTTAATTTCCAAGAATATTATATAGATGATAAGATTAAATTTGATTATAAACTAAGAAATGGAAGAAGTATGACTCAAAATGCAAAATATTTAATGAAGCTTGCAGGAATAGAAATTGTAGAAAATTAGAAAAAAAGTAAAACTTGAAGTATAATTAAGAAAGCAATATAAAGGGTTAATATATGGGGGGGAAGAGCAGTGGCTTTTATTATAATTGATTTGGAATTTAATAATTTAAGTGAAATACATAAATATTATCCAAATATATATAAAGATATGCCAAATTTAAAAGAATTAGATTTAATTAATGAAATAATTGAAATTGGAGCAATTAAAGTTGATATGTATATGAAGCCTTTAGAGCATTTGAAAGTATATATTAAGCCATCAGTAATACCTGTAGTCAATCCTAAAATACTAAGTATTACCAATATAAAGAAAGAAGAGCTAGAAAATGGAGTAAGTTTTAATGAAGGGCTTGATATGCTTAAGAAGATGGTAGGTAAAGGAGATGTCATATGCTCATGGGCAAAGGATGATATTGCAGAAATAATAAGGAATGCAAATCATCATGGATATAGTGATTTAAGCTGGATAGAAAGATATCTTGATATTCAGGAATATACAACAAAGATATTAGGTAAAAAGAATATTCTTAGTTTAAAAAATGCTCTTCAACAATTAAAGATAAAAGTTGATGAAAGCAAGCTTCATGATGCTTTGAATGATTCTATATATACATTAAGCGTCTTTAAGAATATATATAATGCCAGAGCAGTAAAACAATTTATTGTTAAGGATATATTTGATATGCCAGCACTGGAGATAAAATCTCTTCAAAACTTCAAACTGGATTATTCTAAGATTAATCCAGTTTGTCCTAGATGTAAAAGAAATATTGAGTTAGATTATAATTTTACTAATTTAGGATGGAGATTTGTCGCTATTGGGACATGCTCCAAATGTAATAGCAGGATTTTAGAAGAGGTTATTGTAAAGAAGAGTTTAAGTGGAGAAATGATCTATAGGGAAGTATACAGTATTATTGATGAGATTGAATTTCTAAAATATGAAAATAGACTTATTAAGAAAAATGCAAGTGTATAGATTTACATTTGAAAGTTTTATAATAAAATTATATAATTGCTATGTATAGAAAAATAATGTCTTAAGGTATTAATTGAATATTTGAGGGAAAGGTAAGAAATATGAATATTGCATTTCTTTTGACACCAAAGAATGAGGTAATTTATGAATATCTAGATGTAACTATGAGACAAGTAATTGAGAAGATGGAGCATCATGGATATACAGCTATTCCACTTATTGATAAAAGTGGAAAGTACGTAGGTACATTAACAGAAGGAGATTTATTATGGAAACTTAAAAATACTCCTGAATTAACATTTAGAAATACTGAATGTGTAAAAGTAAGTGATATACCAAGAAAAATAAAACATAAGTCTGTTTCAATAAATGCAGATGTAGAAAGTATCATAAATCTAGCAACTACTCAAAATTTTGTGCCAGTGGTAGATGATGAAGGAATTTTTATAGGTATAATAAAAAGAAGCGATATTATTAATTATTGCTATAACTTGATTAGAAAAAGTTCAAAAATTAATTAGATAAAATACAAAAGTTTATTAAGGAAGTGAGTTTAATGAATTCAGAAAAAAGAGAAGAAAGCACAATGGGCGAATTATTAAAGGATTTTGATGTTAAAAGAATCAAAAGCGGAGATATATTAAAAGGTATTGTAATAGATGCTGATGAAAAAGAAGTAAGAGTTAATATAAATTATGCCTTTGATGGTGTAATTTCCAGAGAAGAACTTACAAATGCAGATGCTTCTCCACTGGAAGTAGTTAAGCCAGGAGATGAAATAGATGTATATGTATTATCTCCAAATGATGGTGAAGGGTATGTACAGCTTTCAAGAGTAAGAGCTCTTCAAATCACAGAAAAAGAAGAATTAGAAGAAGCATATAAAAATAATAAAACAATCAAAGTAGTTGTTAAAGAAGAAATAAAAGGTGGATTAGCAGCTTACTATGGATCAATTAGAGTATTTATACCAGCATCACAAGCTGCAAGAGAAAGAATTGAATTAAAGAATCTTTTAGGTAAGGAATTAGAAGTGAAGCTTATAGAGCTAGATTTAAGAAATAGAAAAGTAGTTGCTTCAAGAAGAGTTATTGAAGAAGAAATATACAATGCTCATAAAAAAGAACTTTGGAAAAATGTTAAATCTGGAGAAAAAAGAGAAGGTGTTGTTACAAAAATATTAAAAGTTGGTGCAATTGTTGATATTGGAGGAATAACAGGTCTTATTCATATAAGTGATTTAGCATGGGAAAAAGTAAAGAGAGTTGAAGATGTAGTTTCTGTAGGGGATAAGGTAGTTGTCTTTGTAGGTAATGTAGATGCAGAAAATGAAAAAGTATCATTAATCTTAAAAGATGTAAATAATGAGCCTTGGAACCTTCATAGAGAAAGCTTAAAAGAAGGAAATGTATTAGAAGGAAAAGTAGTTAAGCTATTAAACTTTGGGGCATTTGTAGAAGTATTCCCTGGAGTTGAAGGATTAGTTCATATAAATGAAATTACTGATGAAAATATAGCAAAACCAAGCGAAGCTTTAGAAATAGGGCAAATAGTAAAGGTTAAAATTTTAAATGCAGATATTGAAAATAAAAAACTATCATTAAGCATTAGAGATGCAGTAGAAAAAAGTCAAGAATACTTAGCATATAATGATAGCGATGAAGGTGAAACTTTAGGAGATTTATTTAAAGGACTTTTTGACAACTAATAAAAATACCTATGGGCATTAAGTCTATAGGTATTTTTATTAGTTATAGTAAGGTAGATTTGTCTTTTTTGTTTTTTGTATATTAACACCTTAAAAATAATAGAACATTAAATTAGGTATAATAAATTTAAGTATCATTAGTAATATGATATACTTAGATATATATTTTAATTCTAGTATAATTTAGCAGAAGGGAAGAAAAATTATGGCAGTGTTAGACAATTTACAACCAAAATTAGTTTTTAAATATTTTGAAGAAATATCTCAAATTCCAAGAGGATCAGGAAATGAAAAAGGAATAAGTGATTATCTTTTAAATTTTGGTAAGAGTTTAGGATTAGAAAGCATTCAAGATGAGGCTTTGAATATAATAATAAAGAAACCAGCTACTAAGGGGTATGAAAATGCTCCAACAGTAATATTACAAGGACATATGGATATGGTATGTGAAAAAAATAAAGGAACAAATCATGACTTTGAGAAAGATCCTTTAAAATTAAGAATAGTAGATGATTACATATATGCAACTGATACCACATTAGGAGCAGATAATGGGATAGCAGTTGCATATGCAATGGCTATACTTGCTTCAGATGATGTTATGCATCCATCATTAGAAGTTTTAATAACTACTGATGAAGAAACAGGAATGTCAGGAGCTATGGCTGTTTCACCAGAAAATATCCATGGAAAGATACTAATAAATCTAGATAATGAAGAAGAAGGATATCTTTTAGTAAGTTGTGCTGGTGGAATAAGAACTAAAGGAAAGCTTCCAGTGATAAGAGAAGAAAGAACAAATGGTAAAGCAATGCAAATAAAGATATCTGGACTTAAGGGTGGACACTCAGGAATGGATATTATTAAAGAAAGAGGAAATTCAAATAAAATTTTAGGAAGAATCCTAAAGCATCTTTTAAATAATGTTGAATACTCTTTATGTGAGATGAATGGTGGAGCAAAGAATAATGCTATTCCAAGAGAAGCAGAAGCGGTTATTATGGTAGCTGATAGTGATTTAGTAAAAGCAACGGAATTAGTTTTAGAATTTGCTAAGCTAGTTAAAAATGAATTAAAAGCTCAAGATGCAGGGTTAAATATAGAAGTACAAGAAGTTGCAGCAGTATCTAAAGTATTTACAAAGGAAAGCACAGAAAAAGCAGTTAATTTATTATATCTTTATCCATCAGGAATAAATAGTAAGAGTACAGAAATAGAAGGTCTAGTAGAAAGTTCAACTAACTTAGGAGTTTTAACAACTACTGAAGGTTTTGTAGAGTATGATTCAGCAGTAAGAAGTTCTGTATCTTCATTAAAAGAGGAAATAGTTTTAAGAAGTAAAACTATAGTTAATCTTTTAGGTGGAGAATTAGAATGTAATTCAGGATATCCAGCATGGGAATATAATTCTAATTCAAAGATAAGAGAAATATGCCAATCTGTACATAAAGAAATGTATGGAAAAGAAGCAGAAATTGTAGCTATCCATGCTGGTGTTGAATGTGGATTATTTAATGAAAAGTTAGGCAATTTAGATATGATAAGCTTTGGACCAAATTTATATGATGTTCATACACCAGAAGAGCATATGAGTATTTCATCAGTTAAAAATTGCTATGAATACTTAGTTGAAATTTTAAAATCAGTTAAATAAAAAATAGGCCGAAAGGTCTATTTTTTTAATGCTTGAATTTGAAAATTTAACTAGCTTATTAGCATAGAGACATAAGCGTTTCATTAGTCAATTGTGACGACTTAATTAGAGTATTACTGAAATGTGTAACATAATTTAAAAGATGTTAGTATATCCACCAAAGAAAGAGAATATATATTAAGTATAAAAATATAAGAGGTGGTGGATGAGAAAATGAGATATACAAGATATAACTATAAGAAAAGTAAAAATAATGATTTGTTTAGATTTATATTAAAATTAGTAGGAACTGTGGTGGGAGCAGGGATTTGTGGCATTGCATTAGCATATGTGGCTTTTAGCATATTAACTAAAAATAATGAGCTTCCAGCAGGAAACAGAGGTAAAGAAACTTCTATAGGAGCTAATAGCAATGAAATTGCTAATTCAGAAGGAGGAAGTAGTACAGCTGTAAGTAATACTTCTGTTTTTTATACTGTCCAATGTGGATATTTTTCTAATGAAAGCAACGCTAATCATATATTAAATTCCATAAGTGGAAAGTATAGTGCATTCATATATGAAGAGGAAGATAAATTTAGGGTCTTATCAGGGGTATATGAAAGTGATAAAGTAGATGAAGTTGTAAGTGAGTTAAAAAGTAGCAATATTGAGTGTACAAAGATTAAATTTTCCTTTAATAATGATGATAAAGTAGAATATGAGATTGCAAGTATATGTGATGGATATATAAGACTTTTAGATACAGCCGTTAGTGATGATGTAAAGTCAATTAATACAGATGATTTTAAAAGATGGACTAATGAGCTAGAAAACATATCTGAAGGAGAGAAAATAGATATATTAAATAATTTAAAAGAACATATTGCTAATTTAAAAACAGAAATAAATAAGGCAAATGTACCTGAAGAAATGGAATATATTTATACAATATTATTGAATTTTAAGGATATATAAAATTAAATTTAAACTATAAAAAAATAAATCTTACAATATTATAAAAAATTTCTATATAGAGAGGAAAATGCTTGTTTGAACACATATAAAGTGATAAAATATAAAAGAAAATTTAAGGGTTAATAACAAGCGTTGGACTCTTTTTTTATTTTCAAAAAAACTTATTTTTATTTATTGATTAAAATAAGTTAAAATATGGAAAAATAATCAATAAAAAATAGGATGTGAAGTTATGAAATATATTTTGGCATCCGCGTCTGAAAGAAGACAGGAACTATTAAATAGAATAATAGACAATTTTGACATTATAATAAGTGACTTTGATGAAGAAAAAGTTAAGTTTAATGGAAATGTTGAAGAATACGTAATTGAAATAGCTGAAGGAAAAGCTTTAGACGTATTATCAAGAATAAGTGAAGATAGTATCATTATTGCAGCTGATACTATAGTTGTAAATGGTGATAAAATATTAGGAAAGCCTAAAAGTGAAGAAGATGCATATAAGATGCTTAAAGATTTAAGTGGAAAGGTGCATAGGGTTTATTCAGCAGTTGTTGTTGTTAATAGCAAAACTAATAAAGTAAAAAAAGAATGTATTTTTACTGAAGTCAAGTTTAAAGATTTGACTAATGAAGAAATATTGAAGTACATATCTACAAAAGAACCGCTTGATAAAGCAGGAGCATATGGAATCCAAGGGTTTGGTGGGGTTTTTGTTGAAAGAATTAATGGTTGTTATTACAATGTTGTAGGACTTCCATTAAATTTATTAAATAATATTTTAGAAGAATTTAAATAGTTTTTGTATAATGGCGATGGGGAAAATTATCTATAAAATAAATACTTAACTAATTAAGGAGAGATTTTATGGGTAATATAAAGATAAGTGACTTGCCATTAAGTGAGCGTCCTATGGAGAAATTAGTGAAATATGGCGCTGATAGCTTAGGGAATGAGGAGCTTTTAGCTATATTATTGAGAACTGGAACTAAAGGCGAAAATGTTATTGAATTAAGTACTAGATTGATATCAAACTTAGGGGGACTAGATAAAATATTGGATGCAAGCTATGAAGAAATCAAGAAAATCAAAGGTATTAAGAATGTTAAAGCATGTCAGATAATTGCATTAAGTGAGCTATTTAGAAGGTTTAAGACTTTAAGAGCGAAAAATGATTTATTTAAAATCACAAAACCAAGTGAGATAGCAGAATTGCTTATGAATGAAATGAATGTTTTAAAGCAGGAAACACTAAAGCTAATATTATTAGATACAAAAAATAATATTATAAGAACTAGGGATGTTTTTACAGGAACTTTAAATTCATCTTTGATTCATCCAAGGGAAATTTTTAGGGAAGCCGTTAAATTTGGTAGTGCAAACATAATAATTTCTCATAATCATCCATCTGGTAATCCAGAGCCTAGCAAAGAGGATATTAATGTTAGTATTAGAGTAAAAGAGTGCGGAGAAATTATGGGAATTAATCTTTTAGATCATATTATTATTGGTAGAAACAATTATACCAGTTTAAAAGAAAAAGGAATTATTTAAATATTGAAGATTGAAAGGGGAATTCAAATGGGATTTTTCAGTAGTAATAGAGATATGGGAATAGATTTAGGAACAGCAAATACTCTAGTATTTGTAAAAGGTAAAGGAATAGTATTAAGTGAACCATCAGTTGTAGCTATTAATAGTAATACTAAAAGACCATTAGCCGTTGGTACAGAAGCTAAGCTTATGATTGGTAGAACACCAGGAAATATCGTAGCAATAAGACCATTAAAAGATGGAGTTATAGCTGACTTTGATGTTGCTCAAACAATGATAAAGAAGCTTATTGATAAAGTTGCAAGCAAAAGTGCATTTACAAGCCCAAGAATAATAGTTTGTTATCCATCAGGTGTAACTGAAGTTGAAAGAAGAGCCATTGAAGAAGCAACTAGAAATGCTGGAGCAAGAGAAGTTGTGTTAATGGAAGAACCAATGGCTGCAGCTATAGGGGCAGGACTTCCTGTAGGTGAACCAACAGGAAGCATGATAGTAGATATTGGTGGAGGTACTACAGAAGTAGCTATTATTTCTTTAGGTGGAATAGTAACAAGCAAATCATTAAGAGTTGCTGGTGACGAATTAGATCAATCAATTATTGCTTATGTTAAGAAAGAATTTAACTTAATGATAGGTGAAAGAACTGCTGAAGATATAAAAATGCAATTAGGTTCAGCATACAAGATAGATGATGAAAATGAATCATTAGAAATTAAAGGTCGTGATATGATTACTGGACTTCCAAAAGTGGTTACTATTACTGAAGAACAAGTAAGAGAAGCTTTAAAAGAGCCGGTATATGCAATCATAGAATCAATTAAAACTACATTAGAAAAGACACCACCAGAACTTGCAGCAGATATAATTGAAAAAGGAATAATGCTAGCAGGTGGGGGAGCTTTATTAAAGGGATTAGATCAATTAATTAACGCTGAAACTAACATGCCAGTACACATAGCTGAATCACCACTTGATTGTGTTGTTTTAGGAGCTGGTAAGGCACTAGAAAATTTTGATGAATTAAGTAAAACTCAAAGAGGTCAATAATGAAACCTTTTAAAAATAAACTGGCAGTAACTATATTTTTACTGTCAGTTGCCTTTTGTGGCATGATTATATATAGCTTGCAAAGTGATGCAAATGGTATATCTAGTAGTGTTAGTACAGTAGTTAGTCCCTTACAAAAAATAGTATATAATATAAATAGTAGAGTAAAAGAAACAGTAGATTTCTTTTTAAACTTTTCTGAAGTTAAATTAGAAAATGAAGAATTAAAGGAAAAAAATACGAAACTTGCCAATGAATTAATCGAATATGAATCATTAAAAGATGAAGTTGAACGCTTAAGAGAAGCTTTAAATTTCACTGAATCTAAGAACAATTATAATTATGTAGGGGTAAATATAATTGGATATAGTGGAAGTTCCTTATCAGATGGATACATAATAGATAAAGGAAGTAATGATGGAATAGCTAAGAATATGGTAGTAGTAAGTTCTAAGGGGTTAGTTGGAAAAGTAACAAAAGTATCTAGTAACTTTGCTATAGTTCAAAGTATCCTTAATGAAAATATTGCTGTTGCTGTAATGGATCAACAGACAAGAGAAGCCACTGGGGTGCTTCAAGGATTAAGTGATAAGAAAGATAACAATATGCCTGTAGTATATAACCTTCCAATAAACTCAGATGTTAAAGAAGGCGATATCATTATAACATCAGGACTTGGGAAGATTTATCCAAAGGAAATACCAGTAGGTACTGTTGTATCAGTGGAAGAAGATAATGTTAAGGTTATGAAAAGTGCTGTAGTTGAGCCTTTTGTTAATTTTAATGAATTGGAAGAATTATTTGTAGTAATTCATGGTATTGGAAGTGGCATTTTAAAGGACACGTAATATTGATGAAATTGAATATAATTAGGAGAAAAATGTATGAAAAAGATATTTGTAATACTTATTTCAATTTTCCTTTTAGTCTTAGATAATTCATTATTACCTAATTATCAAATAATGGGCAGTTATCCAAGTCTCTTATTTATTTTTGCAATAGCTTATTCAATAGTGTGTGGAAAAAATGAAGCGGTTTTTATAGGGGTAATTAGTGGAATACTTCAGGATATATACTTTGTCAAGGGATTTGGCATTAATTCTTTAAGCAATCTATTATTATGCTTTTTAGCGGCAAAAATAGGAGAAAACATTTTAAAGGGAAATAAGATAGTTCCAGTTTTATCTACATTAGTATTATCCATAATAAAGGGCTTTTTTGTAGCCATAATATTAAGGTTATTTAATCAAAGTATCAATTATAGTGCTACTATTTTAGCGGCATGTTACAACTCCATTATTATGATAATTGTTTATAATATAGTTTTAGCTACCTGTGATAAATATATGGATAATGATAGATGGAGGTTTAAATGATAGTAAATAAACCAAAAAAGAAAAAGACCATATCAAGATATACAGTGTTATATATAATTATGGCAGTGATATTTACAAGCTTATTTTCTAAGCTTTTATATCTTCAAGTATATAAATATGATGATTACAAGGAAAAGGCAGATACAAGTTCCACAAAATTTATATCAGAAAGTGCTCCGAGAGGAATAATTTATGATAGTGATGGAAATATTTTGGCAACTAGTGAGCAGACTTATGTACTTACTTATATGCAAACTACTGAATCTGCAAATGCAATATTTAGCACTTTAGATAAGGTATTTAAAGTGCTTAGTGAAAATGGAGAAAATTTTGAAGATGACCTTCTTTTAAAGGTTAATTCAAATGGACAGTTTTATTTTGCTTTTAAAAGTGATAATAGTGATGTAAAGGAAGCTACAGAACTTTTATTTAAAAGCGATAGAGGGTTAAAAGATAAAGTAGTAAAAAAGTTATATAAAGATCATGATGGTGATTTCACTGATGAAGAACTTGCTAATATAAATGCAAAGTTATTAGAAATAACACCAGAAGATACTTTTTATTATTTAGTAGAGCTATACGGAATGTATAAGATGCTTCTTCCAGAAAATTATACTAAGGAAGAATATAATGCTATTGTTGCTAAGTATAAGGATGTTGATGGAAAGACTATCACAAAAGATTTATTAGAGAAATATTCAATAGAAGATATAAGAAAATATATGGTAGTTAAAGATGCTATAAATCTTCAGAGTTATCAAGGATATAAATCAGTTACCATAGCCAGTGATATAACTAAGGATACTGCTTTTATATTTTATCAGATGTTAAATGAGCTTCCAGGGATAGATGTTGATTTAGAGCCAGTTAGATATTATCCATATGGATCAGTAGCATCATCAATACTTGGTTATGTTTCGTCTATAACAAGTACTGAAGAAGAAATATATGAACTAAAGGGATATGATGCATCCACAGATTTAGTTGGAGCAGCAGGAATTGAAGCTGCCTTTGAAGAACAGCTTAAGGGAAAAGATGGAGGGACTACTGTAAAAGTTAATTCAGAAGGTAGAACTACCGAAGAGTTATTTAAGCTTGAATCTTATGCAGGGAATAATATTCATCTTACCATTGATAAAGATGTACAATATGCAGCTGAACAGGCACTAAAAGATACCTTAGCTCGTGTTGACGCTAATGTAACTAATAAAGATTACGGCAATGGTAGGTCTAATGCTACTAGAGGTTCAGTAGTGGCCATTGAAGTTGGTACAGGAAGAGTACTTGCCATGGCAAGCTACCCAACATTTGATCCTAATGATTTTGCTACAGGACAATTAAGTGATGAATTATATGAACAATACTTTTCACCAGATTATAAAGCCTTTGCTGCTGAGCATATAGCTAAGACTGGTGCAACATCAACAATTGATGAATTATTTCCATTAAATGAAGATGGAACAAGAGAAGATACTTATGATTTATATCCAAAGGCAATGTTCAATTATTCAACACAAGCACTTCTTCCACCAGGCTCTGTATTTAAACCATTAACTTCAATTGCAGGTCTTATGGAGGGAGTAATTAGCACTAGTTCAACGGTAAATGATACAGGAGTGTGGAAGGTAGGAAATCTTACACAATACAACTTTCAAAAGACTGGAAATGGAGTTATTTCAGTAAGAGAAGCTTTAATGCATTCATCAAACTTCTTCTTCCACAATGTAGGGTATGAACTATATCTTAAAAATGGTGGAAATTCTAATGATGAAAAAGAAAGAGTAGCAGCACTAGATAGTATTGCTCATTATGCTTATAAATTTGGACTTGGAGTAACAGAAGGTGGCAATGCTTCTACAGGTATAGAAATAGAAGAAAACTTCGGCCAGACATATAACTTTAAGTCATGGAAAAATAGAATACTTGATACACCTATGTATACATTAGTAGATAGTCTGAAAACTGGAAACTATAATGGAATGTTCTATTATGCACCGTTGAATATTTCTAAAAATGATACCGATAGTGAAGCATTAGCTAATGCAAAGTCAGACTTGAAGGATCAAATTAATAAAGCTTTAGAGCTAGTGGGTACAGATGCACAGCTTACAAGTGCTGATGAATTTGCTAGTCAATTAATAAGTTATATAAAATCTATAATGGAACTTTCTGATGAATATAAAGCATCATTAGAAAGTTATAATAGTACTAGAAGTAGTAAGACTAGTATTGATGAACAAGCAGAGATAATAGCTAATGCTATAGCACAATACACTATAAGCGACATGAGTACTCAGATAGATACTTATGCAGAAATAGTTAAGGATGCTATTGGTCAAAGCATGAATGCTTTTACGCCATTACAATTAGCTAATTATGTTGCCACGTTAGCAAGTGGGGGAACAAGATATAAGGTTAGGCTTGTTGATCAAATTACTTCGCCAGATGGAGAAGTAATTGAAGAGTTTGAACCAGAAGTAGTGGATAAATTAGACATACCTAGTGAATACTTACAAGCTGTAAAAGAAGGTATGAGGATGGTTAACACTTATAGTGGTAATGGTACAGCTTATAATAGTTTTAATTCATTTCCAATTGCTGTAGCAGGTAAAACAGGTACAGCAGACTTTGGTAGTGAAGAAAATTATACAGTCATAGGAAGAAGACCATATGGTAACTATATAAGTTTTGCACCAATGGATAATCCACAAATTGCTATATTCTCAACTTTATATGATGGTAATAAAGGTAGTGAAGGAGCAACTATTCATCTAGCTATATATGAAGCATTCTTTAAGGAATTATTAGAAAGCAACTATTCAGCTTATACTAAAAGTTCAGAAAGTTATCAAAAATATGTAGCAAATGGGCTAAATGATAATAAAGAAAATCAGGAAGAAAATAGCCATAATGTGGAAAGTGATGCAACTGAAAGTACACAATAATTATATAGAGTTATCAATTTTTTGATAACTCTATTATTTTTTAAAAATAATGTTCGATAATAAAAGATATAGAAAAGATAAAATAAAAAAACTATGTTAAAGTTAGGAGAAAATTATAAATATATAGTATATTATGTTATTAACTGTTGATATATGGTATAATTATAATAAAAAGTGTATGAAATTGGTGGAGGGTAACCAATGAAGGAAAATAGAATTGAAATAAAAGGTGATAAAGAGGGCATAAGTGTTATAGTTAATATAGATAAATTTATAAATTTCGATGAAGTTATTGCAGAAATTATAAGCGTATTATCTATAGGAAAAGGGTTTTATAAAAATTCTATAATAAAAATTATAGCAAACCTTAAGAATGTATCAGATAGTGAAATAGCTAAATTGAAAGATAAGCTATTTGAAGAAATACATATAAGAGATTGTATATTTGATGATACAAACAAAAGAAAAATAGAAACTGATACAGTCTTTACAGGTATATATGAAGGAAGAACTAAATTTATAAAAAAAACCATAAGAGGTGGCCAGTGTATTAATAGTAAAGGTAATATTGTTGTTATTGGTGATATTAATAGTGGAGCAGAAGTATCAGCTGGTGGAAATATTATAGTTCTTGGAAGCATAAGAGGGCGTGTAAGAGCAGGTATTGGAGGCAATAGAGAAGCGATAATAGCTGCATTTATACTACAGCCTCAACTTCTGCAAATTGGAGATTTAATTACAGTATCTCCTGATGATGTTAAACCTCCTTATCCTGAAGTGGCTAGGGTTAAGGATGGAATGATAATTGTTGAGCCATATTTACCAAATAAGTATAGTTATTAATTTTGGAGGGATAAAAAAATGGGAGTTTCTATAGTAATAACATCTGGAAAAGGTGGAGTAGGAAAGACTACAACAACAGCTAATATAGGAACAGCACTTGCAGCTATCGGAAAAAAGGTAGTGGTTGTTGATGGAGATACAGGATTAAGAAATCTTGATGTTTTAATGGGATTAGAAAATAGAATAGTTTATACAATAATGGATGTTATTGAAAATAGATGTAGATTAAAGCAGGCACTTATTAAGGATAAAAGATACCAAAGTTTATTCTTACTTCCAACTGCTCAAACTAAGGATAAGGATGATATAAAGTCAGAAGACATGTTATCCATAGTAAATACATTAAAGGAAGAGTTTGATTATGTTATCATTGATTCACCAGCAGGAATAGAGCAAGGCTTTGAAAATGCTGTTATTGGAGCTGATAGAGCTATAGTGGTAGTTAACCCTGAAATTACATCAGTGAGAGATGCAGATAGAGTAATTGGAAAACTAGACGCTAAAGGATTGGATAAACATGAAGTAATAGTTAATAGATTAAACTATGAAATGACAAAAAGAGGAGATATGCTTGATGTACCTGATATTATAGAGACTTTATCAGTGAAGCTTTTAGGTGTTGTACCAGATGATAGAAATATAACTGTATCAACCAATAAAGGAGAGCCAATAGTTTTAGATGATAAATCTATTTCAGGAAAAGCATTTAGAAATATTGCCAATAGAATTATTGGAGAAGATGTTCCACTATTAGATTTAAGTGAAGAGTCTAATGGTATATTTTCAAAATTAATAAAAATATTTAAAAAGAATTAGGAGGTAAGAATGATGGATTTGTTAAAAATTTTTCATAATAAGACAACGACTCCTAAGGATGTAGCAAAAGATAGATTAAAATTAATACTTATTCACGATAGAGGGGATATAGACCCAGAAACTATTGACAAAATAAGAGTAGAAATATTACAAGTATTATCAAAATATATTGAGATTGATGCAGATGATGTTGAAATAGCATTAAATAGGACTGAAACAAGTGAAACAGGTAATGGACCTGCTCTTGTAGCAAATATTCCTATAAAAAATATGCGTGGAAGATAAATTTTATATACTAACAATTGTTTAAAGTAAAAAATAAAGTTCTTTAAGTTTACTTTCTTACAGAAAGCTTAAAGAACTTTTATATTTACATAAATTTTATAGAGAAAAATGGGCAATTATTATATAATAGGGTGATACATTGTGGAGGTGAAAAAATGAAGTTAATACCAAGTTTCAAAATTGATTTTAAAAAGTTTAAAGAATTAGATAAATGGATGCTTTTTTCTATTATATGTATAGTTTCATTTGGTATTCTTAATATATATTTAGCGACTAAGGGAAACTATGGTATATTTTATCCTAAAAGACAATTGATATTTTTTATAGTTGCCTTAGTTGCTTTATATTTTGTTTTAGCAACTGATTATAATACAATAAAAGGATTTACCAACTTATTTTATGGTGGATCAATAGTATTATTAGTACTAGTTTTAGTTATAGGAAAAACAGTAAATGGAGCTCAAGGATGGATAGATTTAGGAGTTATATCACTACAACCAGCAGAAATTGCTAAGGTTGCAACTATTATGATGATGGGACGAAAACTTGAAGAAATGGAAGGCAATATAAATACGGTGAAAAATTTTTTCACCTTAGCTATATATGCTGTAATTCCAGCAGCACTTATTGTTATTCAACCAGATATGGGGATGACCATGGTATTATTTTTTATGGTGTTAGGTGTTTATTTTATAGGAGGACTTGATAAAAGAGTAATACTTTATGGTCTTGGGTCAATGCTTTTAGCAGTAGTTTTATTATGGAATTCAGGACTTATTCAAGATTATCAAAAAACAAGAATAACATCATTTATGAATCCAGATACGGATACTTCAGATTCAGGATATCACTTAAGGCAATCGCTTATTGGAATAGGTTCAGGAGGATTCTTTGGAGCACATAATAGTTATAGTAATGATGGTACTGGTGGTTTTGCCTCAGAATATGTGCCAGAAGTTGAAACTGACTTCATTTTTGCTCAAATAGGAGAGCAATGGGGAACCATAGGAGCCATAATATTATTAAGTTTTTATGGTATTCTTATATCAAGAATGATAAAAATTGCGAAAAATTCCAAGGATATATTTGGTAGATGTGTATCTATTGGAATGGTGTCCTATTTCTTTTTTGCTATAACACAAAATATTGGAATGACAATAGGCCTTATGCCGATAACAGGAATCACGCTTCCATTGGTAAGCTATGGAGGAAGTTCTCTTTTAACAACAATTCTTTCTTTAGGAATTGTTTTAAATATAGGAATGAGTAAAAAGAAAATATATTTTTAGTTATAGTAAAATAGCTATGGAAAATATCCATGGCTATTTTTTATGTATAGATAAATATTTAAGAAGTATACATTCTTTATAGGTAGTAATAGAATAATTTGTTAATAAGAAAAATATAATTAGTATTGAAGTGTTATTGTGAGGTTATTTATGGGAAAGTATAATTCAGAATATAGTAAATACTATAATTCTATAACTAATAAATCAAAAGTCCAAAGGCCATATAGGAATATTAGTAATGGTTATAAGAAAAATAAGAGTAGTAATGTTTTTAGGCAATGTAGTGAATACTGTATATTTCAATGTATAGTAACATTTATTGTTTTAGTGACAGTATTAGCAATGAAGTATTCCAATAATACTAGCACTGTAGAAGCTTTTAATGTCTTTAAAGAAAATATAAGTGAAAGAAGCAGCTATTCTGAAATAATAGATGATATAAAGTATGTAAAGATTAGCGATATAAAAAGTAGAGCAGCAAAATGTTTAAAATGGATAAGAGAGAATATTAGTGAAGCACCAATAGAGAAATGATATGAAAATAAAAAAAATATTTTTAAAAGGTTTCATAAAGGTAAAGTGCAGTTTGTTATATAGATGGAATATATTGATTTTTGCAGAAATAATACTGATGTTTATCATACTTCATCTAGAACAAAAACAAAATTTGCTGATATCTTTTATATCAATACTTATACATGAATTCAGTCACATAATATTGGCAATGATGAGAGGTAGTAAATTTAATAATTTTCAAATGCATATATATGGTGCAAGAGTGGATCTGCTTGATGTAGATGAGCTAAATTATAAAGAAAAACTGCTTATATACATAGTTGGTCCCTTATCTAATATATGTATTGCTATTATATTTATACTAATAAATTATTATGTAAGATTTGAGCTATCTGAAATTATTGTAACTATTAATATAGGGTTAGCAATATTTAATTTATTGCCAGCATATCCTTTAGATGGTGCAAGAATTTTAGAGGTTATATTATCTAGGAAGATGCTATATAAAGAAGCACAGCTTAGGATAGCAGGCATAAGTTATTTTATTGGGGGAGCATTCATTGCCATCTGTTTTTATGGAGTGTATAAATATAGTTCTATTAATGTAACTATGCTGCTAGTTGCTGTTATTATCATTTATATAACGAGAACTGAAAAAAAGGCGGTTATGTATATCTTAATGGGGAATATTTATAAAAAAGTACGAAAGTTAATTAGGAACAACTATTTAGAAAATAGGGTGATTTCTGTATATTATAAATTGGGACTTGTGGATTTAATGAAGATAGTGGATAAGAATAGGTTTAATATTTTTTATGTGCTTGATGATGATTTAAAAGTAAGATTTATTATTGCAGAAGATGAACTGATAGAAGGATTAAAGATTTATGGAAACATTAGCTTAGAGGAATACTATGGTAAGAGATAAGTGTAGTAATTAGTTTCATTTAATTTAATAATATGTTAAAATGAAAAATAAAAAGAAGTACTTAGATACTTCTTTTTATTATGTATAAGGGAGGAACTTATGAATAAAATTAGTGATGATATTTTATGTAAAGTTGAAAAGCCATCAAGATATGTTGGTGGGGAGTTAAATCAAGTAATTAAAAATCCAAAAGATGTTGATATAAGATTTGCATTTTGTTTCCCAGATGTATATGAAGTTGGGATGTCTCACTTAGGTACTAGAATACTTTATCATACAATAAATTTAAGAGAAGATACATATTGTGAAAGAACTTTTGCACCATGGCCAGATATGGAAGAATTAATGAGAAAAAATAATATTCCATTATATACTTTAGAAACAAAAGATTCATTAGAGAAATTCGATATACTAGGATTTACTCTTCAATATGAAATGAGTTATACAAATATATTAAATATGCTTGATATGTCTGGAATACCATTTAGAGCTTCTGAAAGGGGAGAAGATGCTCCAATCATTATGGCTGGAGGACCTTGCGCATATAATCCTGAACCATTATGTGATATAGTAGATTTCTTTGAAATTGGTGAAGGCGAAGAAATGATGAATGATGTACTTGATGTTTATAAAAAGTATAAAGGTAAAGGGAAGAAGAAAGAATTTTTAAGAGAAATATCTAAGATAAGAGGTATATATGTACCTTCATTATATGATGTTTCCTACAATGAAGATGGAACTATCAAGGAATTTACACCTAAGTATGAAGATGTACCAGCTAAGGTACAAAAGAGAATAGTAAATAACTATGATAAGGTAGACTTCCCAGTTGATATGATTGTACCTTACACTGAAATAGTTCATGATAGAGTTGTTCTTGAAACGTTTAGAGGATGTACAAATGGATGTAGGTTCTGTCAAGCTGGTATGATTTATAGACCAGTAAGAGAAAAGACCAGAGATACACTTATAAAACAAGCAAGAGATGCTGTGAAAGCCACTGGATACCAAGAAATTTCTTTATCTTCATTAAGTACATGTGATTATTCTGATATACAAAAGCTTATCACTGAATTAGTGGCTGAGCATGAAGGAAATAAAGTAGGTATAGCTCTTCCATCAATAAGAGTTGATGCTTTCTCAGTTGATTTAATAAAAGAAATTCAAAAAGTAAGAAAGAGTGGACTTACATTTGCGCCAGAAGCCGGTTCCCAAAGAATGAGAGATGTAATCAATAAGGGATTAACAGAAGAAAGAATATTAGAAGCGGCTAAGAGTGCTTTTGAATCAGGTTGGAGTACAATTAAGTTATACTTTATAATAGGACTTCCATATGAAACATTAGAAGATGCAGTAGGTATTGCTGAGCTTTCAGATAAGATAGCAGAAGTATACTATAGCATAGCAAAAGAACAAAGAGCTAAGGGGTTAAAGATAACAGCAAGTTCATCAATATTAGTACCAAAGCCATTTACACCGTTCCAATGGGCTCCAATGGAAAGACCAGAAGTTGTAACTGAAAGAATAAAAGCTATCAAATATGCTATTAAGAGCAAGGCTGTAAGCTATAAGTACCACCACCAAGATACATCTCTTATGGAAGCGGTATTTGCTAGAGGAGATAGAAGAACTTGTGCAGCTCTAATTAAGGCTTTTGAAAAGGGAGCTAAGTTTGATGGGTGGTCAGAATACTTCAGTATGGATATTTGGAATGAAGCAATGGCAGAATGTAATATAGATCCAGAGTTCTATGTATATAGAGAAAGAAGTTATGATGAAATATTACCATGGGATTTCATAGATATAGGTGTAAACAGAAAATATCTTGAAAGAGAAAATGAAAAAGCAAAGGTTGCAGCAACTACAAGAAACTGTAGAGAAGGCTGTACTGGATGTGGAATCAATGTAAACTTTAAGGAAGGGAAGTGTTTTGAAGGTGCGATACTTAATTAAATTTTCTAAAGGTGAAGGTATAAAGTTTATCTCTCACTTGGATTTAATGAGAACTATTCAAAGAATAATAAGAAGATCACAAGTTCCAATAGAATATTCTAAAGGATTCAATCCTCATATGGCACTATCTTTAGCACAACCTCTTTCAGTAGGTGTTTATTCTGATGGGGAATACATGGATATAGTATTAACTGAAAAGATGCAAGTAGATGATATTTTAGCAAGATTAAATGAGGCAGCTCCACCAACAATCAGATTTTTTGAAGCTACTCCAATTGAAATTGTAGAAAATGTTAAGAGAGTACCACAAGCCATGGCACTTTTAGATGCAGGGAGATACATAATTAAATTAAAGTTAGTTAATGAAGAAAAAGTTGAGGAAAAAATGGCTTCACTTTTAAATGAAAATGCTTGGGAAACTTTAAAGAAAAGCAAAAAAGGGGAAAAGATGGCTGATATAAAGCCTTTAGTTAAAGAGTTAAAGTATTGGGTTAAAGATGGAGAATTAGTTATCAATGCATTGATTGCTACAGGAAGCAGAGAAAATCTATCAGCTGATCTTTTAGCAAGATTTATAACAAGCAAGATAGAAAATGTAAATACAGAATCATTTGTTAGTGTAAAAAGAGAAGAAATGTACGTATTAAAAGATAATAAGTATGTACCATTATTTAAAGCTCTTTAGGATGTGTGTATATGAGAGAAGTTTTTGTTGAAAGTAGAGAAAAGCAGATTAGAGTTGCTGTAAAACAAAATGGTGAACTTGTTCAATGTATAGTTGAAGAAGAAACATCAAAGCCACAGATAGGTGAGATTTATAAAGGACGAATTAAAAATATAGTGCCTGCTATAAATTCTATTTTTGTAGATATTGGCCTGGAGAAAGAAGCTTATATGTATTATAGTGATGAGCTTAAAAGAATGAATATAAAAAAAGGGCAGGATATCTTAATAGAAGTGGTTAAAGAGCCTTTATGTGATAAAGGTGCCAAAGTAACTCATAAGATATCAATAGCAGGAAAAAATCTAGTTTTAATCATGGGAGATGAAGGATTAAGTTTGTCTAAAAGAATTGAAGATGTAATAGATAGACAGAGACTTACTTCAATTATTAAGCCTATTAAAGATGTTGGCATAGTATTAAGGACAGAATCTGTAAAGGCTACAGAAGAAGAACTTTTAAAAGAGCTTGCAATCTTACTAGAAAAGAAAGATGCTATGGAAAGAAAGCTTAAATATTCAACTAATTTAGGCAAACTTCAAAGTAATACTATTTTAAAGAAGTTTTTCGAAGAAATAGAGAATAAGAAAACTAAGGTATTCTTTGATAATGAAGAATATTTAAACAATATAAGTGAAATATTAAAAGATAAAGAGCATATACAGTTATCTTTATATGGTGAAAAAAGAAGTTTATTTGATTTCTATGGCATTGAAAAGGAAATATTAAAATTACGTCATAAAAAAGTTAATTTACCTTGCGGTGGATATATAATAATTGACAAGACAGAGGCTATGTATGTTATAGATGTAAATAGTGGAAAGAATATCAAGGGTCGTGACTTTTCTAAAACTATATTTCAAACTAATTTAGAAGCAGCTAGAGAGTGTGGAAGGCAAATTAAACTGAGAAATTTAAGTGGTATTATTTTAATTGATTTTATAGATTTAAGAGAAGATTATCAAAAACCTAAAATAATAGAAGAATTACGTAAGGCTTTAAAAGAAGATAAAGGTAACGTTAAGGTATATCCTTTTACAGAGCTTGGGCTTATACAGGTTTCAAGAAAAAGAAAAGGAAAATCAATTTATGAATATTTAGAAGAACCTTGTAAAGTATGCAAAAGCAATGGATTTTTACTAAAAAGATCATATATTGAAAATCTTATTAGAAATGAAATTATCAAATGCTCTAGAGAAAACTCAATAAAGGATTTTTATATTGAGATAGATAAGAATTATGAACATGATATTACTGGGGATTTATTTAATTTTATAAAAAATATTGAAGGTTTAGATAAAGAAATTTATTTAAACTTTGCATATGATATTGAAGGTTATAAAATAGAGCCACTTATCTTTTCGAATCAAAAAGATAATTACCAACATTACAAGATAAAAACTATTGAGAAAGTATGATAAATTTCTTTACAAGATGTATAAATTTGTGATAGAATGTCATTTGTAGACCGCACGTAACAGGTTTTAAGTAAAACAAAGTTAAATCTTTGTACCTGCAGAGGCGAGACCGTATTTAGAGGAGGTGTTTTAATGTACGCAGTATTAGTTACAGGTGGAAAGCAATTTAGAGTTCAAGAAGGAGACGTAATATACGTTGAAAAATTAAACGCTGAAGTAGATTCTACAGTTGAATTAACAGAAGTTTTAGCTGTTTCTAACGGAGAAACTTTAAAAGTTGGAACTCCAGTTGTTGAAGGAGCTAAGGTTGTAGCAAAAGTTGCAGCTCAAGGTAAAGCTAAGAAAATAACAGTTTTCAAGTATAAACCAAAGAAGGATTACAGAAAGAAAACTGGACACAGACAACCATACACTAAGTTAGTTATCGAAAAAATCGAAGCTTAATTTTAAGTTATGATTAAGGTTGTTAGTTTTAAACGCAATAGTTTATCAATCGGATTTAAGATTGAAGGCCATGCTTTATCAAGAAAAGAAATGGAAAACACCATTGGTGATGCGTACGATATGATATGCAACTCTGTTTCAGTATTATCTCAAGGTATCTTAATTGGTATGGTAGAAGTGCTTAAACTTCCTGTAAAGTATGAGATAAATGATGGTTTTTTATCATTAGATTTATCTACTCTTAATGAAGAAATGATAATGCAAGGACAAACTTTACTTTTAACATTTGAAAAAAGTATTGAAAGTGTAATTATGTCTCTTGATGCAAGTTTAGGGAAAAATAAACGGAATAAATATATAAAATTTATGTACGAGGAGGTGTAAATATATGTTAATGATTAACCTTCAATTATTTGCCCACAAAAAAGGGGTAGGTAGCTCAAAGAACGGTAGAGATTCTGAATCTAAAAGATTAGGTGCTAAAGCTGCAGACGGAGAATTCGTTTTAGCTGGAAACATCCTTTATAGACAAAGAGGAACTAAAATCCACCCAGGTGTTAACGTAGGAAGAGGTGGAGATGATACTCTATTTGCTACAGTAGACGGAATTGTTAAATTCGAAAGAATGGGAAGAGACAAGAAAAAAGTTTCTGTGTACCCAGTACAAGTTGAAGAAATAGCAGAATAATTTTTATAATAAAAGCACCCATATGGGTGCTTTTATTACTATACAGAATAATTTAAATAGCTTGTTGTGGGAATAATAAATAAAAAGTTTTGTTATTTCTGAAAATAATAACGATTGGAGGAAAAGAGATGTTTATAGATAGAGCCAAGATATACGTTAAGTCTGGAAATGGTGGAAATGGTGCTGTAACTTTTAGAAGAGAAAAGTATGTTCCACTTGGAGGTCCAGATGGTGGAGATGGTGGAAAAGGTGGAAGTGTAAAGTTTATAGTAGATACAGGGCTAACTACACTTTTAGACTTTAAATATAAAAAGAAATTCGTAGCAGCTGATGGTGGAAACGGTCAAGGCTCAAAATGTTACGGAAAAGACGGAGAGGATCTTGTTATTAAAGTACCAATGGGAACAATAATAAGAGAAGCTGAATCAAACAAAATCATTGTAGATTTATCACATAAAGATGATGAATTTGTTTTAGCTAGAGGTGGTAAAGGTGGTAAAGGAAATTGTAAATTCTGTACACCTACAAGACAGGCACCACACTTTGCTGAACCAGGAATGCCAGGTGAAGAGTTTAATTTAATATTAGAATTAAAATTATTAGCTGACGTTGGTTTAGTTGGATTCCCTAATGTAGGTAAATCAACGTTATTATCAACAGTAACAGCTGCTAAGCCAAAGATAGCTAACTATCACTTTACAACATTAAAGCCAAATTTAGGTGTTGTTAAAGCTGAAGGAATGAATGCTTTTGTTATGGCTGATATTCCAGGTATAATTGAAGGGGCTGCCGAAGGTGTTGGTTTAGGATTAGCGTTTTTAAGACATATAGAAAGAACTAGACTTCTTATACATGTTGTTGATATTTCAGGAGTTGAAGGAAGAGATGCTTTTGAAGATTTCGTGAAAATTAATGAAGAGCTTAAGAAGTATTCAGTTAAGCTTTGGGATAGACCACAAATAGTAGTAGCTAATAAGGCTGATATGTTATATGATGAATCAATATTTGAGGACTTTAAGAAAAAAGTTAATGAATTAGGATTTGATAAGGTTTATAAGATGTCTGCAGCTACTAAGTTAGGTGTAGAAGAAGTAATAAAAGAAGCTGGAAGAATGCTTACAGAAATTCCATTTGCAGATTTAGAAATTACTGATGAAGAAAGATATATCCCAGAAGAAAAGAAATTCACATATGAAATTAATGTTGAACATGGTGAAGAGTGCGATACATATTATGTTTCAGGCTCATTTGTAGATAGATTATTAGCTTCAGTTAATATCCATGATGCAGATTCGTTAAGATACTTCCATAAAGTTCTTAACAATAAAGGTGTATTCAACGAATTAAGAGAAATGGGAATTAAAGACGGAGATATGGTTAGCTTAAATGACTTTGAATTTGAGTATATTTTATAGGAGGATTAAAATATGATAACGAGTAAACAAAGAGCATATTTAAGAGGGTTAGCGAATACTATGCAACCAATATTCCAAATTGGAAAAGGTGGAATAGAAGAAGCTTTCTTAAAGCAAATTGAAGATGCATTAGAAAAAAGAGAGTTAATAAAGATAAAGGTTTTAGAAAACAGCGGATTAGATGCAAGAGAAGCATCAAATGAAATCTGTGAAGCAATAGGATGCGAAGGAATTCAAGCTATTGGAAGTAAGATAGTATTATTTAAGCAATCAAAGAAAAAGCCAACAATAGAATTACCTGTAGCAAGAAAGAAGTAAGACTATGAAGAAGTATGGTATAATGGGAGGAACTTTTAATCCTATTCATTTAGCACATTTATATATTGCTTATGAAGCAAAAGAGCAATTGAATTTAGATAAAGTTATATTTATGCCAGCTGGAAATCCACCTCATAAAAAGGATACAATAATTGATGCAAAATTTAGATATGAGATGGTAAGAAGAGCTATAGAAGGTTATGAAGGATTTGAAATTAATTCTTATGAAATAGAGAAAAACGGATATAGTTATACTTATGAAACTTTGAATGTACTTAAAGAAGTAAATCTTAAGCTATACTTTATAGCTGGAGCTGATTCTTTAATGGATATTGAAAAGTGGAAAAATACTAAAGAAGTATTAAATAATTGTACCTTTGTAGTATTTAATAGAGGGGAATTTAATAGAGAAACATTAAAAAGTCAAAAGGAATATCTAGAAAATAAATATCAAGCAGAAATAGTACTGCTTGATATTATGTCTATAGATATTTCTTCAACTATAATAAGAAAAAGAATCAAGGAAGAAAAGAGGGTAGACTTCTTCCTTCCTAATAAAGTTTTGGAATATATAAATTATAATAATCTTTATAGGGGGACTAATTAATGAAAAATATTGAATTCATGAAAGAGTATTTGGAAGAAAATCTGGTAAAGGGAAGATATCTACATACTTTAGGTGTAGTTGAAACAGCAAAGGATTTAGCTAAAAGATACGGAGTAGATATTAAAAAGGCTGAAATAGCAGCTTTAGCCCATGATATAGCAAAAAATTTATCTTCGGAGCAATTATTAAAAATTATAGAGGCAAATAATATTACATTAAGTGTAGATGAAAAAAATACTAGAGAGTTATGGCATTCTATTGTAGGGCCAATAGTAGCTAGAGAACGCTTTGGAATAGTAGATGAAGAAATATTAAGTGCCATAAGATGGCACACTACTGGAAAAGAAAATATGTCAAAGCTTGATAAAATAATATATTTGGCGGATATGATTGAACCATCAAGAGATTTTTCAATGGTAGAAGAATTAAGAAATGATAGCAAAGATGATTTAGATAAAGCTATGCTAAATGCTTTAACTTATACAATAAAATATTTACTTGAAAAGGGCTGTTTAATTGATGTTAATACAGTGAAAGCAAGAAATTATTTATTGTATAATAATTATAAATAGATATATAAAATTATTTGTGAGGTAATTGGTATGGCTACACATAAAGATGATAAAAAAAGTGATAATGTCGCGAAGAAAAAGAGACTTAATGCTTCGGTGATTAGTAAGGCTGAAAGAGTACAAATGGAAAAAAGGAAAGAAGCTAGAAGAAAAGCAAAGAAAAAAGCTCAAAGAAAAAGAGCAGTAGCTTCTTTTGTAATATTAATTTTTTTACTGATAGCATTTACCGCAATATATGCTTTATCATTTATTTTTGGGCTAAAGACAGATAATCTTGGAGGTGGAAAAGCACCAGCTAAAAATGAATCATTAAACATATTAGTGGTAGGTATGGATATAGGAGATATTGATCAAGAAGGCAATGCTGGACTTAGAAGAACAGATACAATGATGGTATTTAATTATAATCCTATTACTGATGTTGTTAATATTGTGTCAATACCAAGGGATACACTTATAGAAGTAGAAGATGCCTATGATTCTGAAGGGAATTACATTCCTTATTGGAAAATAAATGCTGCTTATGCTTTAGGCGGCGAAGATGAACTTGTGATGCAGGTGAAAAAATTATTAGAAATAGATGTGAACTACATTGTTGAAATAGATTATAAGGCATTTAGGAGCATAATAGACGCCATTGGTGGAATAGAGATGTATATAGATAGAAATATGGATTATGATGATGATGCACAAAATCTTCATATTCATTTTAAAGAAGGTGAGACAGTTCTTTTAGATGGTGAAAAATCTGAAGAATTTATCAGATGGAGAAAGAATAATGATGGTAGTGGATTTGTTGATGGAGATTTAGGAAGAATATCAAATCAACAAAGATTCATGCAAGCTGTATTTAAGAAGATGATGAATCCTTTAATTTTACTAGATTTGCCAGATATTATGAATGCTGTAAAATCTAATGTAGTAACGAATATGAGTGGTAGTCAGATAATTAATTATGCTTTAAAGATTGTAAAGAATTCAGGAATAAGTATGCATACATTACAAGGGTATGATGAAAAAATATATGGACAATCATTTTTAGTTGTTGAAAAAAGTTATAATACAGATATATTAGACGCCCTTAAGTCAGGTGCATCTGTATCTTCTGTGGATAGAACTGGATATAACATTTTAGTTTTAAATGGAACTAATACTAATGGATTAGCAGGGAATTTTAGAAGCGACCTTCAGAAAATAGGATATGTAAATGTTACTATAGATAATGCAGAGTCAACGGATAAATCTATTATAATGTGTAAAGACAGTAAACTTAGAGATATATTAAAAAGTGATACAGGCATAGGTAAAACAAGTAAGGATATAAGTAATTATCCTGAATATGATGCAGTTATAATTTTAGGTGAAGACTATAATTAATTTATATTATGATGGAGGAGTTTAATGAGCACTTTAGAAGAAAAAGTAGATAAGAGATTTGAAGGAAGAAAGATAAGGGAATTCTTAAAGGAAAAGATGGGATTATCATCAAGGCTCATAAAAGGTGCATCAATTGACAAGAGGATATTAGTAAATAATACTCCTGTTAAGATGAACTATATGTTAAAAGAAAATGATGAAATTGTAATAAATTTAGCCAAAAAGGAAAGTCAAAATATCGCTCCAGAAAAGATAAATCTTGATATAGTATATGAAGATAAAGATATCATAGTTATAAATAAAGCACCTAATATGGTGGTACATCCAACTAAAAGGTATCAAAGTGGAACCCTTGCCAATGGGTTATTATATTACTTTAAAGAAAGTAAGCAAGATTGTATAGTAAGGCTAGTAAGCAGATTGGATATGGATACATCAGGTCTTATAATAGTGGCAAAGAACCAGTATGCTCATAGCGAGCTATCTAATCAAATGCAAAACAATAATGTAGAAAAACGATATCTAGCTTTAGTTCATGGCAATTTTACAGAAAAGGAAGGAACAATAGACCTTCCTATATATAGACCAGAAATCGAAGGAGTTATGGCGAGAGTCGTAGATAAAAGAGGTCAAAGAAGTGTAACTCATTATAGAGTAATAGAAAGCTATAAAGATGCTGAACTTGTTGAATGTCTATTAGAAACTGGTAGAACACATCAAATTAGAGTTCATATGAAAGCAATGGGTCATCCAATTTATGGGGATACTTTATATGGTGATACAGATGATAGTGCTTTAATTTGTAGGCAGGCTTTACATGCCTATAAATTAAAATTTCAATCTCCAAGAACAAAAGAGGAATTAGCATTAACAGCAAACCTTCCAGCAGATATAGAAAAATTAATAGTAAGCTTAAAAAAAGCAAAATAAACGAGTCCAATTTTGGACTCATTTATTTTGCTTGGAAATATTAAAATCTATGTTTTCTCCTTATTCTTCTTCTGCGTTTATTGTAACGAATTTTTCTTTTTATATTGAAATAAATTATTATTAAAATAATAAATATAGAAACTATGCTAGGAATAAAGAATTTGTTTGAAGATATACTGTTTACTGTTTCTTCTGCCTTGACAGAAGTAGTGTAAGTTCTTGACCCTGCACTTATCAAGTTAACATTAGTATAGGTACTTCCATTTACTAAAAGTGAAGCATTTTCAAATAATATGTCTCCTTCACTAATAGTTTGAGTAGAATAATCTTTCTTGGCGTAATTAACAGTTATAGAAGGATATAGATTATCAGTTGATAAGAAAGTATAATATATATCTCTGTCACTTGTTAATGGAATAGTAACATCATCATTAATTACATAATTATCTAAAATGTCGCCTATAGACACTATTTTTTTTGTAATAAAGTTTTCAAAGCCCCACTCAAATAGAGGACCAACGCTTTCATAATGTTCAGCCTTATTATTTGCATTTAAAAAAGCAGCAATTAAATATTGAGAATCCTTTTTTGCAGCTGCCACATAAGTATGATTTGCTTCATCAGTCCAGCCAGTTTTCCCTGTAAATATATAATCATAAACATATTCAGGATAGTTATATTTTGCATAACTTGAGTAAGGTGAACAATTATTACCATTTATTGCCCAACGTTCACTACCATCTGTATAAGGGTGATTTTTGTAATAATATTCATCAATTTGTGATATTCTAACAAAATCATTATATTCAGCTGCATATTGTAATATTAAAGCTAAGTCGTGAGCAGTAGTAAGATGTCCTTCTTCATGTAAACCACTTGGATTTTTAAATGTAGTATTTACAGCACCAATTTCATGGGCTTTTCTTGTCATCATTTGAGCAAAATTTTCTATTGAACCTCCTACATGTTCAGCAAGTGCTTCAGCAGCATCATTAGCTGATGGTAATAAAAGTCCAATAAGTAATTCCTCTATAGTGTAAACTTCACCTTCTTGAAGTCCCATAGAACTTCCATCGGCATAAGGAGGATTTTCTCCAATGGTAACTTGTTCATTAAGTGAGCAGTTTTCTAAAGTAATTATTGCTGTCATTACTTTTGTTGTAGATGCTGGTTCAAATTGAACATCTGAATTTTTTTCATAGAGAATATCTCCAGTATATCCATCTATTAAGCACACACCCTGTGCATTTAATTTAGGTACTTCACTAACATAAGCATTAGCATTTATCATGCATATATTCAAAATTAAAATAACAAAAATAAAAAGTGAAGTAATTATTTTTTTTGTATAGTTCCCCATAAGTATCTCCCATGTATGTTTTTATTCTTTTTCATTAAAATTCAGATTAAATTTAATATATATGTTAATAATTATATATTATGAAAAAGGTGGGAGAAAATGATTGACTTAAAAAATAAAAAAATTATAGGGTTAGTTATAATAACCATTATTATTTTTATTGTTTCAATATTTTTATATAAACAAAAAAGTAGTAATGCTTTCAAGGAAGAATATATGACGGAAATATTTGAGGAAGAAAGTAATGATAACATGGAATATACCGAAACATTAGAAGAAGATACCACTATTATCAATGAAGATAGTATAGACAGAAATAAAATAATTGTTGAAATAAAAGGAGAAGTTGCAAAGCCAGATGTTTATCAGTTAGAAGAAGGAAGTATTATTAAGGATTTAATTGATATGGCAGGTGGAGTTACAGAGGAAGCAGATTTGAGCAGAATTAACAGAGCAGAGGAACTTCTAAATCATGAACTTATTATTATTGGTAATATTAATGATGAGACAGAAAGTAGTGTAGTTCAAAATAATAGTACATATAGTAGTAACGGTAATAATAGCGATAAAGTTAGCACATTAATAAATATAAATACAGCAGATTTAGAACAACTTAAGGAGATAACAGGAATTGGTAATATAAAAGCACAAAGCATAATTGATTATAGAGAAGCTAATGGAGGTTTCAAATCTTTAGAGGAATTAAAAAATGTTGATGGAATAGGTGATAAGACTTTTGAAAAGATAAAAGAGCAAATAACTTTATAAGTATTTGACATATGAATTTTATTTAAAGATTAGTGCTAAAACTTTAAAATAACTTTTTGAAATGTTATAATATATTGGATTTAAGAAATCATAAAAACTTTTATCGATGGAAGAAGAGGTAATTTATGAATAAAAAGAGAATTTCAATTATTTTAAGCGGATTATTAATGATGACTATGGTATCATGTACTAATAAAGATAATATTAGTATTTCATTAGAGGATAATAAAGCTAGAGTTATAGAAAATATACAAGCTGAAGGTACATGGGCAACTGATTACTCTAGAAATGAAGTTCAAAATTTACATGAAGAAATATTACACAGAATAGAAGATATATGTACTATACTAGAAGTACAAGATGAATATAGTTTACATGAAGAAGTTAAAGATGAAAATGGAACAACTGTAAATAGAAATGGTCTATATTTAGAAATACCAGAACCAGAAAGCAACAGAATAGAAAGTATGACATATGAATTAGTTCAATATGGAAATGATTTATCTTCTGGTAAGCTGGTATTAAAAATTGGATTTAACCTTGATAATAAAGCAATAAAAGAAGAAGGAGAATTCAAATTTGAAAATACAGCTATAAAAGCTTTCTCAGAAGCCTTTACAGGGGAAGAGAATAGGGATTATACTGAATTAAATAAAGAAATATATGATATAATCACTAATAGTTCAGGAGTAAATAAAATTGAAAATAAACTTGATGGATTATCAGAAACAATAACTATAACAGATGATTATTTAATTTATACATTAGAAAGTAAAGAGTATAACTTTAAATAAAAAATGGAGGAGATAATAAATGAATAATAAAGATGAATTTGAAAATTTAGAGGAAAATATTGAAGAAGGGACATCAGAAGAAATAGTAGTAGATACTGTTTTAAAAGAAGATGGAAAAGTAATTAGGTTTATTAAAAATATTTTAAGTGGTATTGTAGACCAAATAGTGGCAGTGGTTATTGCGTTAATATTATATTTAGCAATTTCGTTAATATTTAAGGTTGCAGGTTATAAAATAGTTATGAGAGAGGAAATGTTCCTTATTGTGTTTATTGTAAGTAATGTGTTATATTATCCTTTAGTACAAGAATTTTTAGGCGGTAAAACATTAGGAAGAAAATTTGTATTAAGATAATATGCTTATGATGAATAAATATAAATAGGAGTGGACTATGAAAAGAGGAAGCCAAGTTACAATAAAAATTGAAAAGACAGAATTTCCTTCTGTTGGGATAAGTGAATTTGAAGGTAAAAAATTATATATTAAAGGGGCTTTCCCAGGTCAAACTGTAAAAGGAACTGTAAAGAAAAAAAGAGATACATATGCAGATGTTAAACTTGTAGAAGTTTTAGAAAAAGCACCATATGAAATAGAGGCACCATGTCCTCATTTTGGTGTTTGTGGAGGGTGTAGCTCTCAAAACTTAACTTATGAAAAACAATTAGAGTTATTGAGTGATGAAGTATGTGAGCTATTTGAAGATAAAGATATCCCAATGGGAATGTATCTTGGAGTTAAAGGTAGCGAAAATACTTGGGAATATAGAAATAAGATGGAATTCACTTTTGGTGATTTAGAAAAAGGTGGGGAACTTACTTTAGGTATGCATATGAAAGGTAAATCTTTTGGTGTGCTAACAGTTGATAACTGTATGATAGTTGATGAAGACTTTAGAAAAGTTCTTACTGTTACAGTAGAGTATTTTAGAAAGCAAAATCTTCCTTATTATAGAGTAATGAAGAGAGAAGGATACTTAAGACACCTTGTAGTTAGAAAAGCGTCTAACACTGGAGAACTTATGGTTAATTTAGTAACAACTACCCAAATAGATTTTGACTTAAGTGGATATACAGAACTTTTAAAATCACAAACTTATAAAGGAAAATTAGTATCAGTATTACACACTGAAAATGATTCATTCTCAGATGCAGTAGTACCTGAAAAAGTTAATATACTATATGGTAGAGATTATATAATAGAAGAATTACTAGATCTTAAATTTAAGATATCACCATTTTCATTCTTTCAAACTAACTCTAGAGGAGCAGAATCTCTTTATAGTATAGTAAGGGATTTCATGGGGAATGGGGACAATAAAGTTGTGTTTGACCTTTACTGTGGAACAGGAACTATCGGGCAAATAGCAGCACCTAATGCTAAAAAGGTTATTGGGCTTGAACTTATTGAAGAAGCTGTTGAAGCAGCAAAAGAAAATGCTAAGCTAAATGGTTTAGATAACTGTGAATTTATTGCTGGTGATGTTGCAGAAACAATTAAGCAAGTTAAAGTTAAACCAGACATAATAATTTTAGATCCACCAAGAAGTGGTGTATCTCCAAAAGCCTTAGATTACGTAATTAAATTTAATGCAAAAGAAATAATCTATGTTTCATGTAATCCAAAAACAATGGTAGATAACTTAGAAACTCTACTAGCAGCAGGTTACAAAGTAGAAAAGAGTAAAGTTAAGGACATGTTCCCAAATACTCCTCACGCTGAGACAGTTGTAAGGCTTATTAAGAAATAGCCTGGCATCAAAGGTTTAGCGGGATTTTAGAAAAATTAATAGTGTGTTTTATATTCCCTAAGGCTATAGTCTTGGGGAATTTTTGCGTTAGGGGGTTTAATAATTACACGAAAGTAAAGTATATTGTAGCTCATTATGGAAAAGTTGTGACGAACTTAGAGGGGGGATGGATGCATCTCAATATAAAGATTATATATTAACACTGCTTTTCGTGAAGTATGTAACAGATAAAAGTAAAGTAGTAAATAAACTGTAAATTCTAACTTTCTTTCCTTTAATATTTTTAGTTGCACTTAATAATTTATTCTTTTTATCTTTAGTGCAAGATGTACCAAGTGAAATTATATAAGAATATGCTATACAAACACAAAAGTATAACATCTTTGCATAGTGAATGTCAGTACTCCAAGTACTTTCTAAACTAAATCCATTATTTTTAAAATCTCTAAACATTTCTTAGATATCAAATCTTTTTTGTATTCCCTTATTGCATAAGGTTCGGAAAGGTTATTAGCAATAAACCATACATCTTCAGCATCTTGAGCTTTACATACAGCCATATTACAAATATATTCTTGTGCTGTTAATTTAATATTATAAAAATATTTTGTAGACCACTTTGTTGGAATTATATCATCTAATTTTTTAATTTTACTTTTACCTA